>VDHG01000008.1 GCA_006228005.1 Testudinibacter crocodili | reverse complement strand
TGTTTTAGCGCTAAAACAGCCTTCGTTTTTTGGGGGGCGTTGTTATCACAGCACCATTGCGGCAATCCAGCCGAAAATAACCAAGGGAATATTGAAGTGGATAAAGGTCGGCACGACTGAATCCCAGATGTGGTCATGTTTGCCGTCAATATTCAAACCAGATGTCGGCCCCAACGTTGAGTCGGAAGCCGGGGAGCCTGCGTCACCTAATGCGGCGGATACGGCAACCAGCGAGACGGTCGCCATTTCAGAGAAGCCTAAACTGATGCAAATCGGTACATAAATAGCAGCAATAATCGGCACGGTGGAGAAAGAAGAACCGATTCCCATGGTGATAAACAGACCGATCAACAACATAATCAATGCTGCCCAACCTTTATTGTCACTGCCGATGGTGTCACTGAAGGTTTGCACCAACGCTGCAACCCCGTCAGTCTCTTTGATCACATTGGCGAAACCCGAAGCAGCGATCATCACGAAGCCAATCATCGCCATCAATTTCAAGCCTTGTTGGAACAGGTCATTGCTCTCTTTTAATTTGAAAATACCGCCTAGGGCGAAAATAATCAAGCCAACCAAACCACCGACAATAATCGAATCGGTATAGAGCTGCAAACCGAAGGTCAGCACAATGGCGAAAAGGCTCACGGCGACATGAAAGCGACTAATTTGACTGACTCGATGTTCAATATCGTCTGCGGTCGGTTCAGGCGTTGCAACCAGATATTCGCGTGGTTTGCGATAGGTGTAGAACACCGCAATCAGTAAACCGAGAATCATCCCCAATACTGGAATCAACATCGAAGCAGAAACTTGGGCGGCGGTAGTTTGCAATCCTAGTGCTGCGCCGGCTTCATTAATTTTAGTGACTAAAATATTATCAATAAAAATCTTGCCGAAGCCGACCGGCAAAATCATATAAGTTGCGGTTAAACCGAAAGTTAGCACACAGGCAACGGCACGGCGATCCAGTTTCAGACGGTTCATGATATCTAATAACGGTGGCACTACGATAGGAATAAAGGCGATGTGCACCGGCAGAATATTTTGTGAAGCGACGGCAAACAGCGTCAACAGTAGTAACACTAAATATTTAAACCAGAACAACGCTTTTTCACTAGGTTGTTTACCCAGTTTTTTGATTACCTGTACAGCAAGCAGATCAGTCAAACCGGAGCGGGAAATTGCCACGGCAAAAGCACCTAAAATAGCATAGTTCATTGCGACCGCAGCACCGCCGCCTAAACCGTTGGTAAAAGAGGCTACAGTAGCTTGAATATCCATGTTGCCAAGCAAACCGGCAGCCAGTGCGGAAATAATCAGAGCGATGACCACGTTAATCCGCATCAGGCTTAGCGCCAATAACAGAATAATCGACAGCACCACATTGTTGGTGAGTAACATAGCAGTTGGTTCCTTAATTAAAAAAGAGAAATAGCAAAAGTAAAATAGAACAGAATTCTAAAACAAAGCGCAATAAATTTCTGCAATTTATTGGTTTTCGAGGTTAAATAAGCGAAATCCGTCCAGTTGCTTTAAACGATTCACCATAAAGCAGAATAATTCTGCGGTTTTTTCAGTATCGTATAAGGCAGAATGGGCTTGTTTGGCGTCAAACGTGATATTCGCAGCTTGGCAGGCTTTGATTAATACGTTATTACCAAACATAAAGGCGCTAAGGGTGGCGGTATCAAAGGTACCAAACGGATGGAAAGGATTACGTTTCAAACGGCAACGCTCAGCCGCTGCCATCAAAAAGCCGTGATCGAATGCCGCATTGTGCGCCACAATAATTGAGCGTTTGCAGTCAGCGGCTTTTTGGGTGCGGCGCACCATCTTAAAAATCTCACTCAAGGCATGTTCTTCACTGACTGCGCCACGCAACGGGCTTTCAATATCAATGCCGTTAAATTTGAGTGAGTCTGGGTTGATGTTTGCCCCTTGGAACGGCTCAACATGAAAATGGCATTTCTCATCGGGTTGCAACAGTCCGTGTTGATCCATTTTTAAGGTCACAGCTGCAATTTCCAGCAGCGCATCGGTTTTAGGGTTAAATCCGGCGGTTTCGATATCGATGATCACCGGAAAATATTGCCGAAAACGATTTTTCAATAGATTAAAGTCGGTTTCAGTAGCGGCTTGAGTTGTGGATTGTGCTGTTGTGCTCACAAAAGAAATCCTGTATCGGGAAGTTTAAACCGGTGTGAATTCACACCGGTACAGAAAGCGTAAAAAATTAATTACCTAAACCAGCTTTGGCGTTTTTATTTTCAATAAATTCAACTTTATAACCATCCGGATCTTCGACAAATGCAATCACAGTGGTGCCACCTTTAACCGGACCGGGTTCACGGGTCACGTTGCCGCCGGCAGACCGCACTTTGTCACAGGTGGCATAAATATCGTCGGTGCCGATAGCGATATGACCATAGGCCGTGCCTAATTCGTATTCAGTGACACCCCAGTTATAGGTCAGCTCCAACACCGCACTTTTGTCTTCATCGTCGTAACCCAAAAATACCAACGTATAACGATATTCGGTATTTTCACTTTTACGCAGCACTCGCATGCCTAATGCTTCGGTGTAAAATTTGATTGAGCGATCCAAATCGCCGACACGTAGCATAGTATGTAAAATTCGCATAATTCACTCCTGAATGGTTAACAGAATAAGCAATATGGCATTATAATGCCGTATTATCAATAATTTCGCTTTATTCTATCATGTTGGGTATTTTATGTCAGATCAAACCGACAACAAATCACGGATTGTGTTTTTAGCACTGCTGCCGGTGATTTTATTGCTCGCCAGCGAGACCGCACTTTTTTATCTACAACAGCATTTGCTGAGCTTTGTTGCGATATTTGCCTTTGCCGTACTCAGTTGTCAATTAGCAATCCAAATCGTATTTGTTAAAGGCGAAATTTGCAACGGGCAGCGTTTTCGCTTGGTTAAGGTCAATTTGTGGCTGGCGCTTTATTGGGCTGGCTTATTGCTGCTTGGTGCGATGGCAGCAAAACGCTATATCCCATTGGCGCTGTTGATCGGCGCTGCAATACTGCTTTTGATCTGCGTATGGCAGCAGCCAAAAGAGGATATTCGGTTGCAGCGCGGCATTCTGTTGTTTGGTACAGTTTGCGGTATATTGGGCTTGTTTTGTTATGTGGCGATTTTGCTGAATTTACCGTTGCAGGATGGGTTAATTTATAGTCCGTTCAGCCAACTGTTGCTGGGGTTGATTATGGCAAACTGGCAACTGCGCTTATCGCGTAACCGTTTGCAAGGTTTTCTGGCGTTATTACCGCGCCTGATGCTATTAACATTGTTACTTAATGCGCTTTACAGTGTCGGAATTTTATTGGCGTTGCATATTAATTTGATGTTATTGACTATCAGTAGCAGCGCTTTTGCAGCGTATTTTGCATTGCATTTAGTGCTGGGTATCTTATTGTTTTGGCTGATTTTAAAACAAAAAGTGCTGGATCTAGGTTGGCTGTCGCTCTTGCTATTGCTGACACTGTGTTTGCCGTTACTGCTGATGTCGGCATATTTGTCGATCTAAAATTAACTGCGAGTGAACATTGGCTATGTGGAAAAAATGTCTGATTGCCTGCTGCGCCTTGCTACTGTTGCTGTCGGCAATGGTCGCTTGGTTGTTGTTTGGCAATGGCATTCAAAAAACCGCAAACTATTTTCTTGCCCCAGATTTTCAAATTCAACTGAATCAACCTCTGAGAATCGATCGACAAGCGATCAGCTTACCGGAGATTCAGTTGACCAGTTTAAAACATGGTTGTCGACTAACAGAAACCGCGCCAATCCGGTTTATTTGGCAACAGCGTAGACTGTTCTCTGAGCAAGTGCGGTTGGACTATCGCTGTTTGCAACAGATGATCGCACAAGAGGCGACAACAACCGAGCAGCCGCCTTTCACTCTCACACGCCTGTTTGCCTTATTGCCACTGGGTGAAGTAGAAATTGCTGATGTTGAGTGGCAAAATAGCCAAGCAGAGCGCAGTCCACAGTTGCAACGCTTGCTTGCAGCCAGCACCCACCTTAAGGCAGTGCGACAAGACGATCAGCTGCGACTGCAATTGCACATAACGGAACATCAGGAAGGGCAAGTTTATGAGTTGGCAAATCTTGATGGCATTTTAGTTGATAAAACGTTAACCGCGCTGTTGGTTTATCAGCCTGATGAACAGCAACACCATCAAGTGACATTAAATGCCGATTTGGCAGACAGCGTTGAGCAGCTACCGCTCAGGGCTGATCTGGATTATCACTGGCGTTCGCCGGACATGATTATTCCGCAGGGCGGCATCACGTTAAACTGGAAGCAGCAGCAAGCACAATTACAGCTGTATGAAGTGGCTGATCAGGAGCAGCATCAGTTGCTGGATTTGCCATTCGATATTAAAAACGGGCGGTTACACATCAGTAAAGCCCGTTTCAATTGGGCAAAACAGCTGCCGCAGCCACTCAATGGTTTCTTAGATTTAGACCTACAGCCAACGGCACAAAACCACGCTTTTTGGAACAGTTTTCCGCTGAATATCAATTTTCGTCTGTCGTTGCTGACCAACGGTGACAAAGGCAAAGGGCAGGTTGTGATTCAGGGATTAGACGGCAAAATTGATCGACAATCGTTGGATATTCCGCTGCAAGTCAATGGTGAAGTGAAATCCTTCGACAGTATTTTTTACACCAATCTGCCGATGCGGCTTGAAGGGGAATTATACCGACCATTGTTGCGTTTTTTAAGCGGTTCGTTGTTGCGGATGACCGGCAATACTGAGTATATCGATATCGAAGAGCTACGTTTGCCGCTGGCGGGCGTGGTGGTCGGGCAGTACGGGATCAAAGGGCGATTGCAGGCGATTTTGAAAGGCAAAACCCGACAATTTGAGCAAATTGATTTACGCCTTGACGGACGAGCCAATGAATTTATTGCTGGCATTCACTCTATTTTTAATATTCGCTCGGCACAGGAAGTGGTTCGGTTGTCGGAAACTTCTGCCACGAATCGTTGGAACTGGAATTTTTGGGGCAATGCCAAAATACCGAGCCTGAAAAGTGCGGTCAATCTGCGTGGTCGTGGCTTTTGGCAGGATAGTTTACTGAACATTCAACTGTTGGACGGCGATTTACAACGCTTCGCACTGCCGGGCGTGCAGGTTGGCGCTTTGCAATTGTCCTTGTCGCAAAATCTGTTGTGGGATTATCAACAGCAGCAAATCAGTGGGGCGTTATCGGTGAAAACACCGCATATTCGCTTGGATTACGGCGGACAAATTTTACAGCCGGATATCAGTGTAACGCTTGACGGAAAAGATTTCTCCGATCTAAATTTAAAAAGTGAGCTGAGAGCCGATCGTTTGGGACCTATCCGCTTATTTTCTCGCTATCAAGACGGTACGTTACGCGGTAACATCTATTGGCCGCAACAATCCTCTGATGTGTTTCAACCACTGTTTCCAAAACGCTGGAACTGGTTGATTCAACGGGGCACGATTCGTGGACAAACTGCATTTTCGATTACACCGCAAAACGGTTTGGTTGCCGGGGGACATATTGCGATTGAAAACGGCAGTATTTCGCTGCCAAACGGCGCAATCAGTGGCATCAACTTCTCATTGCCGTACCGCTATCAGGATCAACATTTTCAACTGGGCGTAAAACAACCGGTTGAGGTCAAAATCGCGCAGTTGGATAACGGCGTGCGGCTAAATGATGTGTCACTACAACTGCAAGGCTATTATCCCTACAACCGTCAATCTCCGTTATCATTGACACGGCTGAATCTAAAACTGTTAGGCGGCGAACTGAATGTGGACAAATTCTCGCTACCGCAGCGCAACCCCGCTTATTTGCGCTTAAATGGCATTGAATTGGCTGAGATTTTGCAGTTAATGCAATATAATCAGTTAGAAATGCGTGGTAAAGTGAATGCCAAGTTGCCGTTTTGGATCGAAAATTCAGACTGTATTATTTGCGATGGTGTGATTGAGCAGGGCAATGATTGGCGCATTCATTTAAGCGATGAATTAATCCGTAAAATCGAGCAGGGCGGCGGCATTACCGAGCGGATTTTGACCAATTTGATGGAAACCATGGACGTTTACGATTCGAATATCAAGGTGAATCTATTGACAGACGGCACCGGTTTGATGAATGCGAAAATTAAAGCCAATAATGCGCTGCAAAATCCGATCTTCTTGAATTATAACCATAAAGAGAATGCATTTGATTTGTGGGATTCCATCAATTTTGGTTCAGAGCTACAGCAGCAGCTGGAATATCGACTTTACCAAAAACAGAATCAGGATAATCAAAACCAATGAAATTAAAGGGAACTATTATGTTAAACCCAAAGCAGTGCGTGGGGCTGCTGTTTGCCGTATTTTTTACCGCCGCTTGCGTGCCGAAAATTCAATTGGAAACCCCAAAAGAGGGGATTACCATTAATATGAATGTAGAAGTTGAGCACAAAATTCAAATTGAAACCGATGAAAATACTCGCAAAATTTTGGGCGAATAGTGTTAGGGAATCGTAGCGTCAAATACCAAGAGTATCGAATTATTGGTTGCCGCCTTTCCAATTCATCCAGTCAAAAGCACGGGTCGGCAGCAGACGGCGCAGCCACCAATACAGTTTGGTCGGGAAAGTGACGTGGTAACGCGGTTTAGGCGAATTGCTTTCAAGACAGCGCAAAACCGCTTTAGCACAGGCTTCAGCCGGCAGGGTAAACGGGTTGGCATTGCCGCTGGCATTCAAACGTTGTAACTGTTGCTGATAGGCGTTGCGATGCACACTATTTTGCCAATCAATGTGTTGCTGAAATTTCGCCAAGGCATTGGGGCGAAAGCGGCTGCGAATCGGGCCGGGTTGCAACAGGCTGACAAAAATCCGGCTGCCACGCAATTCAGTACGCAGGGTGTCACATAAGCCTTCAAGGGCGAATTTGCTGCTGTTATAGGCGCCACGCCATGGCATAGCGGCAAAGCCTAAAATACTGCTGTTGACGATAATCCGTCCGTGGCCTTGCTGGCGAAAAGCCGCCATCGCATAACGAATACAATCCCAAGTGCCGAACACATTGGTCTCAAACTGCTGTTGTAATGCGCGGTGGCTGATATCTTCCACCGCACCGGTTTGTCCGTATCCGGCATTACAGAAAATCGCATCTAAAGTGCGGTTTGCGCTAATCTGTTGTATAACCTGTTGGATTTGTTGTAGATCAGTGATGTCCAGTTGCACACATTCCAAGCCCTCCTGCTGCAAACGGGCTACATCTTCTGCCTTGCGGCAGCTGGCGATCACCTGCCAATCGTGCTGCTGAAGGTAAAGTGCGGTGGCATAGCCAATGCCGCTGGAGCAGCCGGTGATTAAAATGGTTTTTTTCATGGTGATTAATCCAAGTGGTGTAACAACGATTCGATCTGTTTTAAACCGTTCAAACGAGTAGCGCTCAAACGTTGGGCAATGCCGCATTGTTGCAACAGAACACTGATATCAAGCTGCCTAATTTGTTCTAATTTTAGCGGTTGCAGCGCACTCAACAGCAGATAAAGCAAGCCGTTCATAATGCGTGCTTCACTGTAGGCAGCAAAGTGATAGCCGTCGGCGTGCTTCACTGCCGCAAACCGCACTTCTACTTCACAGCCTTGAATCAAAGGCATTTGCTCCCATTCGCTGCGTTCAATCACTGGCAATTTTTTACCGAGCTGAATCAACAGGCGATAGCGATCTTCCCAACTTGGCAAGCCACTAAATTGTTCGACGAGATCTGGGTAATCCTGCATACTATTCTCTTAAAAGTGTCAAAGTGCGGTCTAGCGCAGCGAAGAAAGCCTCTACATCAGCCAACGTGTTATAAGGGGCAAACGAAAGGCGTAAGGTGCTTTTTTGCCCCAAACGAGCCAGGTAAGGCTGAGCGCAATGTTCACCCGCTCGCAGCGCAATGCCTTGCTCGCTCAGCAGGGTGCTTAAGTCGGAAACGGCAATATCATCAAATACAAAGCAGACAATCGAACTGGGTTGTGGCGAGTTGAATAAGCGCACGTGATCATAGCGTTGCAACCGCACTTTAGTCTGTTCGGCAAGCGCCACCGCATAGGCTTCTGCCTGCTGAAGATCGTATTGACCTAACCAATCCAGCACTGCGCCAAAACCAATTACTGCGGCGATATTCGGCGTACCGGCTTCCAATCGATAGGGCAGAGGATTAAAGCTGATCTGCTGTTTGCTGACCCGATCCACCATTTTGCCGCCATATAGCAACGGGGTCAGTTTTTCCAGCGACTCCGCCTTGCCGCTCAGCACTCCCAAGCCGTTTGGGCCGTAAAGTTTGTGTGCCGAGAATACATAAAAATCTGCATCAAGCGCTTGAATATCCAATTTGAGATGCGCAATTGCTTGCGCACAATCTAGCAAAATCAAAGCCTGTGGTGAGTTTTGGCGCACGATCTTGATCAACTCAGCAACCGGTTGTTCGGTGCCGGTAACGTTGGAAACCATGTTGAAAGCGACAATCTTACTGCGTGGCGACAGTGCTTGGCGCAACACCGCACTTTCAATCTGCCATTGCTCATTGATTGGCAGAATAATCAATTTTGCCGAATATTGTTGTGCCAACATTGACCAAGTCACAAAATGGGCGTGATGATCAGCTTCGCTGATCACAATCTCATCACCGGGTTCAAGCCAATGCGCCAACCCATGCGCAACGCTATTGATCGCTTGCGTGGCACCGGAAGTCCAAATAATTGTCGCTGGTGACGGCGCATTGATCAACTCGGCGACGAGATTACGTGCCTGTTCGTAAAGTGCGGTCTGCTTGGCATCGTACTGGCTGCGGTGCACCGACCCCGCACTTTGATAAAAATCAAGGGTGCTGTCAATCAGCACTTGCGGTTTCAACGCTGTTGCCGCTGAATCCAGATAAACTGAGGTTGCGGAGCTTTGCAGATACGGAAAAGCTTGGCGAAATAATGTCGGGTTGAAATCGGATTCTAAGGTAAACATAATGCCGTCATCATTGAAAAAAGAGGTCATATTATAAACTCAACGCTGCGCCTTGCGCCACAAATACGGCTCTTGCGGATTGTTATCCTGCCACAAGCCCAATTTTTTCCATTTTGCCCGTTGCTGCGCCTGTGGGTAGCGTGAATCTTTTTTATAAAAACGGTATGCCCAAGCCCAACCGTTTTCTATCATCACTAAATTAATATCACGCTGCTGTGCGTCATACACCACGGCTAAACGTCGCGCAAATTTATCAATGCCGTCAATTTTCAAGTCTACTTTCTGTTGTAGAATCAATGCAGCTAGAAACTGTTTGGATTTTGCTGAATAAGGTTGTCCGTTTTCGGGAGCATCGATACCCAGCAACCGCACTTTGATGCGTTTATTATTAGCGCTCAGGCAAGTGAAACTGTCGCCATCGCTGATGTGAATCACCCGGCATTGAATAGTAGAACGAGTGTTACCGTTATTGAGCTTGGCGTAAGCGACTGTCGTAAAAAGTAACAAAAATGAAAACAAAAAGAAAAAACGTGTTATCGACACTTTAAAACCTTATCTATTGCGCCTAAAAAAGGCAAAATTCGGTGACATTGATCACAATTTGAGAGAGAATTATTGCACATCATTCCGTTATCGCAAACGTTATCTCAAGTAAAGATGAAACAAAAAATCATAAATCTGCTGCGTTCGCTAGCCATTTTATATGCAATTTTGTATCTCGGTATTTTTCTACAGTATCTGATTCCTATCGGCGTGCCGGGCAGTATCTGGGGCTTGCTGATTCTGTTTCTGTGTTTAACTTCGCAATTGATTAAAGTTGAGTGGATCGCCTTTGGTTCGAGCCTGCTGATTCGCTATATGGCGCTGTTGTTTGTGCCGGTCAGTGTTGGGATTATCAAATATGCCGATCTGTTGCTTGCTAATGCTAAGCAGTTACTGATTCCGAATATCGTCAGCACCATGCTGAGCTTGGTGGTGATCGGTTTGATGGCAGACTATCTGTTCGAACGGCACAGTATCCGCAAATTACGCCGTAAAATTGAAAGAAAACGGATTAAGCAGCGACGCTAAGCTGAGATAAAGTAAGCCGAGATGAAAGCAGGAGATATTTAAATGATGGCAGTTTACCTCTACTCCGTGTTAACGATTATGGCGTTTATGGCTGCGATCTGGATTAGCAAACGCTGGAAGTCGATTGTGTTTAACTCTTTTGTATTGACCATTCTATTATTGGTTGGGGTTTTACTGTTGGCAGATATTCCTTATGACCAGTATATCCAGGGCAACGCGCCATTAAATAACTTATTAGGGCCGGCGATTGTGGCGTTAGCGCTACCGCTTTATGAACAATTACGTCAAATCAGCAGCCGTTGGCGCAGTATTTTACTGATCACGCTGACGGCATCAGTGTTGTCGATGTTAAGCGGCGCGTTGTTGGCGCTGTTATTAGGTGGTAATTCGGAGATAGTGGCGACAATTTTACCGAAATCGATTAGCACGCCAATTGCAATGGCTGTGGCAGAAACCATCGGTGGCGTGCCGTCTGTGGCAGCCGTCGGTGTGGTGTTGGCAGGATTGCAAGGCTCAATTTTCGGGTATTTGTTGTTGAAAAAAATCGGTTTGAAACATCCCGAAGCCATTGGTTTGTCGATCGGCGCGGTTTCTCACGCACTCGGTACGGCCCGCACCTTAGAAATTGATAAACAAGCCGGCATTTACAGCTCAATTTCGCTAGTTTTATGCGGCATCATCAGTTCGGTGTTAGCACCGTTGATCTTTCGTTTAGTCTTGTTGCTGGTATAACCCGTATTTGGTCTTCATTATTTCGCCTTGTGGCGACCAACTTTCTTTGCTTGTGCAAAGAAAGTTAGCAAAGAAAGCACACCCTGATGAACTGCTGATCTTCGCTCAGTGTGAATTTGCTTAACGGAAAATTTTTAATTCGCCCGCATTGCGGGCAGACTCGCTACGCTCAAACAGAAAAATTTCCCTACAAATTTCACACCCGCTCAGGCAGTTCATAAGGGAATCTGAAAACCACAGCGCAGAGTACGAGGTTTTAAACCGCACTTTATACTTTATAAATTTTAGTGGTTAAATGAAAGTGTGGTGTGTTTGGTGTTTATTCCCCCATCTGTAATGTCTGAGCGTTGCTTATGGCAACGACCCGTAGGGTGACAAAATCATTTATGATTTTGTGAATCAAAAAAGTAAGTCACCATCGGCGAAATCCGATGCCTCACTTAAGATAAAAGCGAATAACGCAAATATACTGTTTATTTATACAGTTATTTAATTTATAATTGCAGTACCATTCCTTATTTTTGCTTCCGTTATGCTGGCGATATCATCGAATAAAGCGAATTTTGAACGTAAAATTATCCATATTGATATGGACTGCTTTTTTGCGGCGGTTGAAATTCGTGAGCAGCCGAGTTTAGCAGGCAAACCGGTAGCAGTTGGCGGTGCGGCGGACAGCCGTGGTGTGCTTTCTACCTGTAATTATGAAGCTCGTCAATATGGCTTACACAGTGCAATGCCAACCGCACTTGCATTAAAAAAATGCCCGAATCTGATATTGTTGCGTGGCAACATGGCGTTGTATAAACAGGTTTCAGAACAGGTGCAGGCTATTTTTCGGCGCTATACCACAATAATCGAACCGCTATCTTTAGATGAAGCCTATCTGGACGTGACCGATTGCACCGCCTGCAACGGCTCGGCAACTTGGATTGCTGCCGAAATTCGACGTGCTATTTTGACAGAGCTGCAACTAACTGCTTCAGCCGGCATTGCGCCGCTGAAATTTTTGGCAAAAATTGCCTCAGAAATCAATAAACCGAATGGACAATTTGTGCTGACCCCAGATCAGGTTGATCAATTTGTACTCGGATTGGCATTGAAAAAAATTCCGGGTGTCGGTCCGGTTACGGCTCAAAAATTGTCTGCAATGGGTTTGATGACCTGTGCTGATGTTCGCCAATTAAAACAGCATATTTTACTCGATCAATTTGGCAAATTGGGGCAACGGATTTGGCAGTTTAGCCATGCAATTGATGAAAGAGCGGTGCAATCAGAGCGGGAACGTAAGTCAGTAGGTGTTGAAGTTACCCTGTCACAAGATATTTGGCAAGTATCGCAGGCTGAAGCGATTTTACAGTCACTCTACCAAAAACTGATTGTGCGTTTGCAGCGCGCAGATCCGGATACCCCATTGAGTCAATATCGAAAAATCGGGGTGAAACTGAAATTTAACGATTTTCAAACCACCACCTTGGAGAGCAGTAGCCATTGTTTAAACCTTAACGCTTTCCGGCAATTGTTGCAGCAAATTTGGCAGCGGGCAAATGGCAGAAGCATACGCTTGATCGGCTTGAATGTGGCATTGTTGGCTAAAAATAATCCACAACAGCTCAGTTTATGGTGATTTGATTCAAATTATGACAAAAAAATAACATTTAGGATTTACTAAAAATCGGTTTATGTTATAAACAATGGCAATTTTAACACGGAGAGTGTCATGATGAGCATGAAAATTAATTTAAGCAAAAAACAAGCTGACGAAGTATGGGGAAAAAAAGCGTTATTGAGTTTTGATAACGGAGTAGCAAAAGTACATTTTGGCGGTGATGATCCGCTCGGCAAGATTCAGCGGGCAGCACGAAAATTACGCGCCCAAGGAATTGATGATGTCGAGCTGGAAGGCAAACATTGGACGTTGCCGACCTGTTGGGCATTTTATCAAGGATTTTACAGCGCTAAACAGGATTTTGCGATTGAATTTCCGTCTGATTTGAGTGATGCCGATCAACAGCAGCTATTCCGCTTGATCGAGTGTGGCGATTTTGTACGTGAGTTGATTAACTTGCCGTCCGATGAAATCACGCCACAAGCATTGGCACATCGTGCCGCCGACTTTATTTTGCAACAGGCACAGCATGCCGAAGTGGAAAAAGCGGTGTCGTATCATATTATCGCCCGTGAAGAGCTGAAAGAGCGTGGTTATAACGGCATTTGGACGGTCGGCAAAGGCTCAGCCAATTTGCCGGCGATGTTGCAGTTAGATTTTAATCCGAGCGGTAACCCGGATGAGCCGGTGATGGCTTGTTTGGTGGGCAAAGGGATCACTTTTGATACCGGTGGCTACAGCTTGAAACCAAGCAATTCGATGGATTCAATGCGTTCTGATATGGGTGGCGCCGCACTGCTAACCGGTGCATTGGGATTGGCGATTGCTTGTGGTTTGAATCAACGAGTTAAATTATACCTGTGCTGTGCTGAAAATATGGTCAGCAGCCGTGCGTTTAAACTGGGCGATATTATTGAATATCGCAATGGTGTTACCGTTGAAGTGTTGAACACCGATGCTGAAGGGCGCTTGGTGTTGGCAGACGGTTTGATTGAAGCCGATGCACAAGCACCACAGTTTATCATTGATTGTGCCACCTTGACCGGTGCGGCGAAAATGGCAGTCGGCAATGACTACCATTCGGTGTTGTCGATGGACGACAAATTGGTGAAAGCGCTGTTCAAGGCGGCAAAAGAGGAGAATGAACCTTTCTGGCGCCTGCCATTTGAACCTTTCCACCGCAGCCAAGTCAGCTCCTCGTTTGCGGACATTTGCAATACCTCATCAGTTCCTGCCGGAACGGGCGCCGGAGCGAGCACCGCTACGGCATTTCTGTCGTATTTTGTCAAATCGTATCAAACCAATTGGCTGCATATTGACTGTTCTGCTACTTTCCGAAAATCTGCCAGTCCGTTATGGGCGACCGGCGCAACCGGCATTGGCGTCAATAGCTTGGCGAACCTATTATTGAGCTATGGTGACTAGCGAACGGGTGATTAAGGTTGGATTTAACATTAGATTGGTCGGGTAATGCTGCCCGATCAGTAAAATCGACAAACAACTAACACGCTATATAAATTTGAACGGAATAGAACATCTCTGATAGAGCAACCCTAAAGTGCGGTCAGACCGCACTTTACCTTAACCCAAAGGAGCTTCTATGCAACAAACACTTTCGATTATCAAACCTGATGCGGTGCAACAAAACCTGATCGGCGCAATTTTTTCCCGTTTTGAGAGCGCTCGTTTTACTATTGTCGCCAGCAAAATGTTGCACCTGAATCAAGAGCAGGCCGCGGGATTTTATGCGGAACATAAAGGCAAACCGTTCTATGACAAACTGGTGGAATTTATGACTTCCGGACCGGTGGTGGTTTCGGTTTTGCAAGGTGAAAATGTTATAAAACTACACCGTGAGCTTATCGGCGCAACCGATCCGCAAACTGCGATTGCAGGCACGCTTCGCTTTGATTATGCCACCAACAAAAGCATCAATGCGGTGCATGGCTCGGATTCGGAGGCGTCGGCTAAACGTGAAATCGAATATTTTTTCAGTGCGAATGAAATTTTCCTACGTTCGTAATTGCTAGTAGAGAATAATATGTTAACCCGTTGCCCCGAATGCCGTCATAAAGTCAGTGACAGCGCCAAAAGTTGCCCGTCTTGCGGCTTTTCGTTTGATCCACAAGACTTGGAGCGCTATAAACAACAGCTGGAACGCTTACGCGAACATAAAAAAGAAGTGAACCGAAAAAGTGCAAAATTACAGTTGATTTGGTTACTGATTTTTGTGGTGTTTATTGCTGTTGCGACTTGGGTGACTAGCTGAGCAAACAACAAAAACGTTGGTGATAAATTTGAAAAATAGGGAAGTTGGGCTGTTTAAGTGATTTCCCGAATTAATCGAGAAAACGTGAAATGGTTGATAGGCTTTTTCACGTTTTCTCGGTAATTTTGAGCTGTTAGCCATGATTTCATCTGAAATTGGGATTAGCATTTTTCCTAAACACTATTTTTTCCATACAATATGATATTCAGGGTTTTCTTGATCGTGTGAAATCAGTACTTTGGCGAAAATATCGTCCATTTCATCGTTGTCATTCACCAGTCCGACCCAGACTTCGGCATAGGCTTGCGGATCAATTAATACGCCGATCTCTTCGTCCCAATTGTCCGCTGTTTCTACCATTTCCACTGCGCCACGCTCTTCAAATTGCAGGTTAAACAATAAAATATCGGCAGGATCGAGATTTTCTTCTGCCATCTCCAGAAAAATATCGTAAGCAATATCAATGGCATTGTCGGGGTCTAATTTATGCGGCATAGCAAATTCCTTGTTGTTCTTAATGTGTAAAAGCCGTTATGCAAAGTGCGGTTAGCATATCGCTTTCAGTTGCTAAAACCAACTGTTTTAACTGTTAAAACCGCACTTTAATAAAATAAAAGGGCTGATAAAAAACCAGCCCTTTGCGTGAAGATAATAACAAGATTAACCGGTATTACGCATTCCGGCGGCAATGCCGGTGATGGTGATCATCAGTGCTTGATTCAAGTGAGAATCTTGCTGCTCTTCTGCTTGCTGGCGTAGGCGGTGTAACAATTCGACCTGCAACAAGTTCAGTGGATCGGTATAAACATTACGCAGCGCAATCGATTGTGCCACCCAAGGCAAATCATCCATCAGTTGATCTTTATGTGATAATTCCAACAGGGTTTTTATATCGGCTTGTAACTGCTGACGTAAGGTTTTGCCTAATTCCCAAAGGCTAGGTTCGACTAAACGCTGATCGTAGTATTCTGCCAGCCATAAATCGGTTTTACTGAATACCATCTCCAACATACCGATTCGAGTGGAGAAAAAAGGCCAACTTTGGCACATTTGTTCTACTACCGCACTTTTACCATTATTCAGCAAGGTTTGAATCGCAGCCCCGGCACCGAGCCATGCTGGCAGCATCAAGCGATTTTGCATCCAAGCAAAAATCCACGGGATTGCACGCAAACTTTCTACGCCACCTTTTGGATTACGTTTTGCCGGACGAGACCCCAATGGCAAACGAGAAAGCTCTTGTTCCGGCGTAGCAGAGCGGAAGTATGGCACAAAATCCGGCTGTTCGCGCACAATACCACGGTAAATATCACAAGAGATATCGGACAGTTCGTCCATAATATCGCGCCACATGGCTTCTGGCTCTGGCGGTGGTAACAGATTGGCTTCCAAAATGGCACTGGCATAAAGTTCTAAACTGTTGACCGCCACTTGTGGTAATCCCAGTTTAAAACGGATCATTTCGCCTTGTTCGGTGACACGCAAGCCGTTCTTCAAGGATTTTGGTGGCTGAGACAGCAGTGCCGCATGCGCTGGCGCGCCGCCACGCCCGATGGTGCCGCCACGGCCATGGAACAGGGTTAGTTCGATATGCAGCTTTTCACAAAGGTTGACCAAGGCTTCTTGCGCACGATATTGTGCCCATGATGCCGCCATCATACCGGCATCTTTGGCGGAATCGGAATAACCGATCATCACCATCTGTTTGTTGTTGATAAAACCGCGATACCAACCGACATTAAACAGCTCCTGCATCACAGATTCGGCATTATCTAAATCTTCTAGTGTTTCAAACAGCGGTACCACTGGAATATGCTTGCTGCAACCGGCTTCTTTCAATAATAAATGCACTGCCAACACATCAGAGGCCGATTTTGCCATCGAGATCACATAAGCGGAAATCACGCCTTCGTTTTGTTCGGCAACCACACGGCAAGTATCTAAGATCTCTTTGGTTTCTTCGCTTGGTGACCATTCAATCGGAATCAATGGGCGGCGTGAATTCAGTTCACGAATCAAGAAAGCTTGCTTGTCTGCTTCATTCCATTGTGCATAGTCACCCAAACCGATATAGCGGGTCACTTCGGCAATCGCCATGGCATGACGGGTGCTTTCTTGGCGGATATCCAATTGTGACAGGGTAACACCAAAGCAGCGGATACGACGCAATGTATCGAGTAGCAAGCCGTTTGCGATAATCCGCATACCGCACTTGGACAGTGAAGTGTAGCAATCAAACAGCGGTTGCCACAGTTGTTCGTTTTTGGTAATGATTTGTTCAGTCGTGGTACGCGGCTGTCTATCTGCTAATAGATCATTATAATGGTTTTGGGTCAATTTCAGCTTGGCACGCAGCCCTTTGACAATGTAGCGATAAGGCTCTTGATGTTCGCCGTATGTTGCTTTGAATTCATCGGTAGCCTCCACCATAGAAAGTTCATCAGACAGCAATTTAATGTCTTCTAAAAACAGTTCGGCAGCTTTGGCGCGCGCTAAATTCAACACCCGACGAGTGACGACACTGGTGACAAACGGATTGCCGTCGCGATCACCGCCCATCCAAGAGGAGAATTTAACCGGCGTGAATTCCACCGGCAAGCTGAAATTCAAATGTTCTTCGGCGCTGTCATTGAGTTGGCGTAAGAAGGTCGGCACCGCCGTCCACAGGCTGTTCTCAATCACCGAGTAGCCCCACTTCGCTTCTTCAAATGGGGTTGGGCGTTGGGTGCGGATTTCGTTGGTATGCCAGGCTTCAGCAATCAGTTGCAACAAGCGGCGCTCGATGGCGGTACGTTCTTTCACCGTTAAATCGGAATGTTCTAAATTGCTGAGACATTTGTTGATTTCAACGTGTTTATGCGTTAAAGAGCGACGGGTGACTTCTGTCGGATGAGCGGTTAATACCAATTCAATCAATAAATTATCCAGCGAAGCAAGGATAGCTTCCGGTTTGGCTTTTTGGGTTTTTAATTTATCAAACAGATGACCGATAGAGCGCTGGCTAGCGTTTAAATCATCATGATGACGTGAAATGGTTTGGTATTGCTCGGCAATATTGGTTAAATTCAGGAAGTGGCTGAACGCTCGGGCAACCGGAATGATGTTGTCATTGGAAATGGTCGCTAGTGTATCCAGCAATGCTTGACGGGCTTGATCGTCTCCGGCACGGGAATTACGGGAAAGCACTCGAATATTTTCAATCAAATCAAGAATATCACTGCCTTGCGCATCGCTGATCGTTTCCCCTAAAAAACGCCCTAGCATACTGATGTTATTCCGCATTTCGCTATATTGCTGAATCATACTTTTGTCCTTGTATATTGCGTGGTGTAAATGGTTAATTTTAAAAACTGTGATAGATATAACAAAAAACAGGAAAGCGGGTCAACTGAAATTAAGATATATTTGATAAATTTGGCAAAATACTGAGGAATTTTTAATAGAAAGTAAAATTTACTGAGGATGAATGGATAAAATTACATGATAATTAAACATCTTTGAAACAAAAACAGCCTATTTTATAACCTCATAAGATGTTTATTTTTTAATTTAAAATATTATCTTTAATTTTGGGAAATAGGAACGTAAAGAGAAAAGTGCGGTTGACAATCAAACCGCACTTGAATGGAAACTGATACAAGTGCGGTTTGAAGAGAAGTGAGCAAAAAATTAAACCTTGACGATCCAACCGTCCGGCGCAATCACATCGCCAAATTGGATTCCAGTCAGTTCTTGATACAGTTTTTGGGTGATCGGTCCGACTTCGGTTTCGGAATAAAACACATGAAAATGCTCACCGTTTTGAATGCCGCCAATCGGGGTGATTACCGCGGCTGTGCCGCAGGCACCTGCTTCAGTGAATTGATCCAATTGATCAATATACACATCACCTTCCACCGCTTTCAAGCCCAAACGCTGTTCTGCCAAATAGAGTAGCGAATATTTGGTAATACTCGGTAGAATAGACGGAGAGAGCGGGGTGACAAATTCATTGTTTTTGCTGATACCGAAAAAGTTAGCAGAGCCGACTTCTTCGATTTTAGTATGCGTTTTCGGATCCAAATAGATACAATCGCCAAAATTGCGTGCTTTGGCTTCAGTGCCTGGCAGCAGACTGGCGGCATAATTGCCACCGACTTTGGCGGCACCAGTGCCTTGTGGCGCAGCGCGATCATAGTCGGAAATTATGAAATTGGTCGGCTTCATGCCGCCTTTGAAATAGGCCCCGACCGGACAGCAGAAGATGGAGAAAATATATTCCGGCGCAGCGTGTACACCAATATTGTCGCCAACGCCGATTAAAAACGGACGTAAATACAGGGTAGCGCCACTACCGTAAGGACCGACAAATTTCTCATTGGCTTTCACCACTTGCTTACAGGCATCAACAAACATCTCGACCGGCACTTGCGGCATCAACAAGCGTTGGCAACTGCGTTGCATACGTTTAGCATTTTCATCCGGTCGGAACAGGTTAATACTACCGTCTTTACAGCGATAGGCTTTCAAGCCTTCAAAGCACTGTTGTCCATAGTGAAGTGCGGTCGAACCTTCGCTGATGTGTAAGGTGTTGTCCGTGGTTAATTCGCCTTCGCTCCATTGGCCGTCTTTCCAGTGGGCAATATAACGAAAATCAGTTTTGATGTAACTAAAACCTAAATTGGACCAGTCAAGCAAAGAGTCGGATACAGGTTGGTTCATGTGGTTTCCTCAATATGTTGATAAAATACAGTAATTGACATTTTTATTTTATGGTGATCGCAAAACAATTAGTAATCGGGTTCAAATTGTATCTTGTGTAATAAATGGTGTAATTGTTGGATTTCAGCTTTTGAAAGTTCAGCCAGCAAATTATGTTCAAATTGTTGCAGCAAGTGAACAATAGTGGCTTCGGCATGATGTCCTTTTTTGGTCAAAAAAACGTTTTTTTGTCGCGCATCACGCGGATTATCTTTGCGTTGCAGTAATCCTTTGCGCTCTAATAAATCCAAAATCTTGGTCATGGAAGAGGATTCAATTTGTAGCTGTTTCATCAAACTGGTTTGATTTTGCCCATTTTCATGAAACAGCAGTAACAACACTCGCGCTTGTGACAGGGTCAATCCTTCTTGTTGCAATAAATGATCCAACGCTTTATTGATATTTAAAGTCAGATTTTTCAGTTGCCAAAATGTCAACTGCCGTGCGGAAGGCGGCATAGAATTTTGTGGTTGTTTATCTGAATCCATAACATAAACTCTCGAAAAATAGCGCATTAAGTGAGAATTTAGCATAATTGAAGGTTCTAGCATAGGGGAAAGCAAAGGGTTTGTGTTAGAATAGCCCGAAAAAAAGCCGCCCAAATAATGAGGCGGCTTATTAAACCAAATCGGTTTCAACATATACAGGAAGTAAACTCAAATCCAGCGAACCGGATAAAACACAACATCATACTTAACAACAACACGGTAAACACCGAGTCTGCTATTAAAGCAATGTAGCTATTCTAGGTTTTGCCGCTCAGCGCTACAATTTATATTTTTTTATCATTCGCATAAATAAAACTTATGCGATTTCTGACATTATTATTTTTGAGTTATTCATAGGACATGCCATGTATAAACGTTTACCACCGTTAAATGCACTTAAAGTCTTTGAATCCGCCGCCAGGCATTTAAGTTTCACCAAGGCAGCGGACGAACTGTTTGTTACCCAAGCTGCGGTCAGCCACCAAATTAAATTATTAGAAGAATTTTTAGGTACCGCACTTTTTATTCGTAAAAACCGTGCGTTAGCATTAACGGAACAGGGTAGTGCCTATTTTTACGATATCAATATTATTTTGCGACGTTTGGTCGAAGTGACCCAAAAATTGCGTCACGACCAACAGGGGTTGACACTGACCATTAAAGTGCCGCAAACCTTTGGGCTAGCATGGTTAGTGCCACAGCTAAGCGAATTTAACCGACTTTATCCGGATATTGAGGTGAATATTCAAGGCTTCGATTATGACGAAAGTGATATTCTCGCTGATGCCGATGTGGCAATTTTCTACGGTAAGGGCGATTGGAAAGGACTGAAAAGCCAGCGGCTATTAGAAGAGCGGTTGTCTATTTTCGCCTCACCAAAACTATTACAGCAAAAACCGTTAAATCAATTGGCAGATTTGGCGCAACACAATTTATTGCATATTCACACTCGTGAAAATTGGCAGCGCATGATTGCCTATTTGAAACTGGACGGGATCAACCTGCATCACGGCGCGATTTTCAGCCATACTTTTATGGCGTTGCAGGCTGCGCTGCACGGGCAAGGTGTGGTGTTGGCGAATAAAATTTTGGCACAACAATACATTAATGACGGTGCGCTAACAGAGGTTTTTTCAACCGATGTTATCGACCCAAAATCGTTTTATGTGGTGTACCATCCCAATTATTCGGATAAAATGCAGACCGTTTCTTTTATTAATTGGATTGTTGAGCATATTCAACGACATCACTGACCGAATTAAGGATCTGTATATGGGCAATCGTTTTTTAATTTTCGCCGCCATCAGTGGCTTTTTTTGCGTGGCATTCGGCGCATTCGCAGCACACGGGCTGGAACCGCACTTGAGTTTTTTACAGTTAAACTGGATTGACAAAGGCTTAAAATATCAATTTTTTCACACCTTAGCGCTATTTGCATTGGGGCTGTTTGTCAGCGCCACACAAAACCAAGCAGCACCGGCTTGCCGCAATCGTGGCTTAAACTGGATTGGCTACAGTTGGGCAATCGGAATTCTTTGTTTTAGTTTCAGTCTGTATGGCTTGGCGTTGACCGGCATCAAAACGTTGGTGTGGTTCACGCCTATTGGTGGAATCGCCTTTTTAATCGGTTGGGGTGCTCTGGTTTTTATCAGTATTGCCAACAGCTTAAAAGCCAGAGGGTAATATTTTGAATAAATTAGCGTTATATTGCCGTCCTGGTTTTGAAAAAGAGCTGGCGGCGGAAATCACTGAAAAAGCTGCAGATTTAGGGATTTATGGTTTTGCCAGAGTGGTCGACAACAGCGGTTATGTGATTTTTGAATGTTATCAGGAAAATGAAGCCGACCGCTTAGCGCAAGAAGTTCAGTTCAAGCAACTGATTTTTGCCCGACAGTTGGTGGTGGTATCTGATTTATTGCAAGATTTAGCGACCGAAGATCGAATCAGCCCGATCGTTGCGCAATATCAACAAAACAGCCTCGTGGATTTTAAACAAAGCACCGAACTGTGGGTTGAAACCGCCGACACTAACGAAGCCAAATCCTTATCTACCTTTTGCCGTAAATTCACCGTGCCGTTGCGCCAACAACTACGTAAGTGCGGTTTGTTGAACTACCGTGAAATCTATGGCAGCGGTGTCACCTTGCATATTCTGTTTATCAGCAATGACAGTTGCTATGTCGGCTACTCATATAATAATAACCATGCCCCGCACTTTATGGGAATTCCACGCTTGAAATTTCCCAGCGATGCGCCAAGTCGTTCTACGTTGAAACTGGAAGAAGCGATTCTGACTTTTTTGAGCGAAAAAGAGGAGAAGCAGCGCATGAACAGTGAAACTAAAGCGGTGGATTTGGGCGCTTGTCCCGGCGGTTGGAGCTATCAATTGGTTAAACGTGGTATGTTTGTGTATGCGGTTGATCACGGTAAAATTGCGCCATCGTTAATGGAAACTGGGCGAGTCGATCACTACCCGGAAGACGGCTTTAAATTTCAGCCGCCAAAGCGCACTAAAATTGATTGGCTGGTGTGCGATATGGTGGAACAGCCGATGCGAATCACCAGTTTGATGAGTAAATGGCTAACCAACGGTTGGTGTCGTGAGATGATTTTCAACTTGAAACTGCCAATGAAAAAACGCTATCAGGAAGTGCGGTTATGTCAGCAAAAACTGCACGACGATTTAAGCAAAGCGGGCTTGGAGTTTGAAATCCAAGCCAAACATTTATATCATGACCGTGAAGAGATCACGCTGCATGTGAGAATTAAGTCATTAAATAAATAAGATAGAGGTACAACATGGCAGATTTACGCGTAGCTGTTGCCGGCGCAGGTGGCAGAATGGGACGACAATTGATTCAAGCAGTGAATAACGCTGATGGCGTAGTTTTAGGCGTTGCCCTAGAGCGTGCCGGTTCAAGCTTGGTCGGTACCGATGCCGGCGAATTAGCTGGTATCGGTAATCTCGGTGTAGCAGTCAGCGATAATTTAGACACCGTGAAAGATCAGTTTGATTTATTGATTGATTTTACCCGCCCGGAAGCAACCCAAAGCTACCTTGATTTTTGTGTTGCCAATGATAAAAAAATGGTGATCGGCACCACTGGTTTTGACGACGCAGGTAAACAAGTCATTGCCGGAGCCGCTGAAAAAATTGGGATTGTATTTGCGTCCAATTATAGTGTCGGTGTCAATTTGGTGTTTAAACTGTTGGAAAAAGCCGCCAAAGTGATGGGTGATTATTGCGATATTGAAGTGATCGAAGCGCACCATCGGCACAAAGTCGATGCGCCGTCCGGCACCGCACTTTCGATGGGCGAGCATATTGCTAAAACATTGGGGCGTGATCTCAAAACCCACGGTGTATTTGCCCGTGAAGGGATCTGTGGGGAGCGCAAACGTGACGAAATCGGTTTCGCTACCATTCGTGCCGGAGACGTTGTTGGCGAGCACAGCGTTTGGTTTGCCGACGAAGGTGAGCGGGTTGAAATCGCACATAAAGCCTCCAGTCGGATGACTTTCGCCAACGGCGCCGTCCGTGCTGCCAAATGGCTGCAAACCAAACACAACGGCTTATTTGATATGACCGATGTGTTGGACTTGAATAACCTGTAATCACAGCAGGCAAAAAGTGCGGTTTATCTGCAGTGGTGGAAATCGTCGGCTAGAGATCGTCGATAATCAGATAAATCTGCTTAATCGGTCCATGCACACCGATGACTTTCACCAGCTCAATATCGGCGGTGGAACTTGGACCAGAGATGATATTGATACAAGACGGCATCCGCACACCTTGAGCGGCTTGTTGGTGCAAAATCTCAGCAACTTGCGCCACACGAGGCTGGATGCTACTTTTGTTTATTACCACAATCGACACTTGCGGTAATAAGCTGCTGGAACGCCCCCTTTCTGCTGCGCTGTAAAGCACCACGCCGCCGGATTCGACTAAGCCGTATTCGGCAAATACGATGCCGATATTGGCTTTTTCAGCAAAAGTGCGGTTTTCAACCGCACTTTGAGCTGACCAGATATGGGTAGGGTAGTGCGCTTGTACCGCTTGGGTTAAGCCGTATTGATTCAAACGCGGGTCGTCATTTAAAATCACATCGCCGCCGTGTTGTTGCTCGCATAATGCTAGCAGCGCTGCTGCGGCTTCACCGGGCGTCGTAATACTGCATTCCACCGCCATCACTTCCTGTGCGACTTTCACAAATTCCTCACAGCGCTGATCCGCGGTTAAATCGGTCAAGCGAGTCGTCGGCTGTGCTGTCACGTTAGAGTAGTGTCCTGCCACCGTTTTTCGTGGCGGACGACCTAATTGTGCCGCTAAATGATCTAAAAATTGTTGTCTGTTTTGTTGATCTAACATGTTGTTATCCTTAATGCTGTCGTCTTTGATGATCAAGTGCGGTTTTTAAACCAGTTGCGGAAGCTTTCACCTTCGGAGCTCGGCAGATCACGGGCTTTCGTCCATTCTGACACAGCGCCGATGTTGAGAGGGGCTTTGCCGTTTTTGATCATCTTACGGCTCAGTTTGGCACCGATATTCATCCCGACTTTCCACAGGGTAGGGTGATTATTTGCTAGGGTGAACATCTTGACCGACAATTTTTCCAATGTTGGCGTGATGCCTAGCTCTACCATTTTACTGCGATGTTTCAGCAGCAAACTTGCCAATGGAATTTTGACCGGGCAAACTTGGTTACACGCAGTGCACAGCGAACAAGCATACGGCAGATCTTTAAAGTCTTCATAGCCGCCTAAAATTGGCGACAGCACTGAACCGATTGGGCCGGGATAGATTGAGCCGTAACTGTGTCCGCCAATTTGACGGTAAGCCGGACAGACATTCAGACAAGCGCCACAACGGATACAACGCAGAATATCGTTAAACTCCCCCCCCAACGCTTTGGAACGACCATTATCAACAATCACTAAATGGAAATCTTCCGGGCCGTCGGTTTCTCCCGCTAAACGTGGACCGGTCAGCCAAGTGTTATAACTGGTCAAGCGTGCGCCGACCGCACTTCGTGCCAATAGGGTAATCAGAATATCCACTTCTTTAAACGTTGGCGCCAGGCGATCCATTCCCATCACCGCAATATGGGTTTTCGGTAGCGTGGTTGCCAGCCGCAAGTTGCCTTCATTAGTCACCAGACAGACACTGCCGGTTTCGGCAACCGCAAAGTTGCAACCACTAATCCCGATGTCTGCTTCCAAGAAATCTTGTCGGATTTTGCCACGGATAAACAGAGTCATCTCTTCCGGCGTAGCTTCGCCTTGATAGCCCAATTTGTCTTGCAACACCTTGCGAATTTGATGGCGATCTTTGTGAATTGCCGGCACCACGATATGCGATGGCTTATCGCCAGCAAGTTGCAAAATATATTCGCCTAAATCACTTTCGATCACTTGAATGCCTTCCGCTTCCAGCACCTTGTTCAAGCCGATCTCTTCTGTGACCATTGACTTGGATTTCACCACTTTTTTAGCTTGCTTTTGTTGTGCGACTTTTTTGATGTAGTTAGTGGCATCTTCGGCCGTGTTGGCAAAGTAAACGTTACCGCCATTTTGGCTCACTTTTTCCGACAGTTGATACAAATACGCATCTAAATTTTGCAAAATATGCTCACGAATCTGTTTTGCCTGTTCACGCCACTCTTCCCAATGGCCGAGTTCATCCACCATTTTCTGCCGATTGGCGCCGATCCGCTCTTGCGCCATCACCACTGCTTTTCGCATCACGTCATTATGAATTTCGTCATGCAGGCGTGCTTTAAATGATATTTCACTGGTTTTTAATGACATATTTTCCCCCTAGCGGCTCATTAAGACTTCGGCGATGTGCAACACTTTAATCGGGCTGCCTTCACGCTGTAAACGTCCGCCAATATTGATTAAACAACTAACATCGGCACCGATCAGATAATCCGGCTGCACCTCTTTGATATGTTCGGCTTTTTCTATCACCATTTCGCCGGAAATCTCCGCCATTTTGACCGAGAAAGTGCCGCCGAAACCGCAGCAGGTGGTTTGATTTTGAATCGGCAACAGTTTCAATCCTTCAACATTCTGCAACAGCGTCACTGGTTCGTGTACGACCCCGAGTTTACGAAATAGGCTGCAAGAGGGGTGATAAACGGCGGTTCCGTTCAATTTAGCCCCGACCTGAGTGACTTTAAGCTGATTGACAATAAAATCGGTGAGATCGTAAAAACGCTCAGCCAATCTATTGGCACGTTCCGCCCATTCCGGCTCGTCAGGGAAATAAGTCGCATAGCTTTTAATCGCATGCACACAAGAGCCTGCAGGGGCGACAATCGGGTAGTTGTTTGCTTCAAAGGTGGTAATTAAATTTTTGATGGCAGGAATCGCTTGTTGGTTATAGCCGCTGTTTAGCGCCGGCTGTCCGCAGCAGCCCTGTTTTTCTAAAAAAGTGATCTTGCACCCCAACTGCTCCAACAGCAGCACGCTTTGCTTGGCGACATTGGCTTTGAGCGCATCGGCAATGCAGGTGACATAAAAATTGATGTTCATTGTTTACTCCAACAGATGAATTTAATCATGTAAAAATAGGGTGGGGAGCCCACCCTTTGCAGGGACAGTATTTTGCCCAAATTGTTTTTGGCAATATTACGATAAAATTAACGTAGCGACCAATGCTGCGATAACACCGTAAACTAGCATTGGAATCACGGTTTTCTTGATAATCGCGCCTTCCTGATTTTTTACGTCCAACACTGAACACACCGCAATCACATTATTGATACACACCATGTTGCCCATGGCGCCGCCAACAGATTGCAATGCCAGCACTAAAGGCACAGAAAGTGCGGTAGTTTGTGCAATCGAATATTGAATGCCACCGAAAGTTAAATTGGAAACCGTGTTTGAGCCGGAGAAAAATGCCCCGATCGCACCCAAATAAGCGGAAAAATAGGTCCAATTAGCGCCGGTGGCGGCGGCGAAATCCCGTCCGATGGTTTGTACCATTGAATTTTCTCCGCCCAATAGCATCAATTTCACCATAATCAACGCCCCGATTAATGCAAAAAACGGTTTTTTGGTTTGTTGAAAAGTGCTGGAAAAAATAGCTTTGGCGTTGTTTTTATTGACTTTAAACAGCACTAATGAGATTAACACTGTAATAATAAACGGAATCAATGACGGCACATACAGGGTTTTATAACTGTCGCTGACGCCTTGTCCTAAAATATCTTTAAAGGACAAGATCAGTGCACGACTGACTTCAAATTGCCCAAATTGTCCCAATGATAGGTTGAACCAAGTGGTGGCATCATTCAATAGCGCTTTAATACCTAGTTGATGAATACGGGTCACGATTAAAATCAAAATTAACAGCATTGTCGGGGTCATGGCTTTAACAATGGTGGCAAACGGCAGTGGAGATTTTTCACTGTTATCGCTGGTTTTGACGAGACCAATGCCTTTATTTGCCAACAAAATAGAGATAAACAGCCCAATTGCGCCACCGACTAACGATGGAAATTCATAGTTGACTTTTGCCAGCAACAGATACGGGATAGTACAAGACAGCACGCTGAGGTAAATAAATACAATGTTATTGCGGATTGCTGTCCAATTGGTGATAAAACGTAGCGCAATCAGTGGAATAACAAAGGCTGCAAAGAAGTGGATAATTGCACTTTGGTAGCCGATTTGAAGTAGGGTTTCCTCGCCTAACTTCAACGGCGCAAAGCCAAACCAAGTCGGGGTGCCGACGGCGCCGAAAGAGACCGGCACAGAGTTCATCACCAACGCAAATATTGCCACTTTAATTGGATTGAACCCCAATCCAACCAAAATCGGTGCAGCAATCGCCGCCGGTGTACCAAAACCCGAAGCACCTTCGATCATAAAGGCAAATGCCCAACCGATAATCATCAACTGTGCGATCGGGTTAGGGTTGATATTCGACAGCCATTGGCGCAACACATTGGTTGAGCCGGAAATTTCCATCATGCGGTTAAATAAAATCGCACCAAAAATAATGGTAACCGGGGTTTGCGTAGCAATGATACCGGAAATCACATTGGCGTTGATCAGCATGAAATCTTGACCAAAATAGGTCAATTGCAACACATAGACCAATAATGCGATCAGGGGTAGTGCAATAAAAGAGGGCATACTGTTGCGTTTTACCATTAAGTAGATCAGTAAAACGATCGGAAAAAGACTAAGCGTTAAAGCCATTTAAAGATCCTTAGTTGATAGCAATCAGTTGAGGTAATATAAGTAACCACAAATTATACATTGTTATTGGAGTTGTTATCATAATGTAATAAAAGAAAAATTTTTGTGACAGGATTCGCAAAATTTGTTTTTTTAGTCTTCAATTGGAGAGGATGGTAGCCGTTTGCATATAACTTAAACAGGTAAAAAGCCGCACTTTCATTATTTTGATAAAAAACATCAATAAATCAAAGTGCGGTTTAGCTGAGAGCAGTGCAGAATTTAGTTTGTGGTTTGTAAATAAACGACCTGTGTTTGCAGATATTCCTCCAATCCGTGTTTGCCATCGGCACCGCCGTTTTCCGTCGGAATAGAAAAATAGACGTTAACACGATTTTTCTAAAATGTTGGCGGTGAATCTCGATTCTGTACTAGTCACTGCGGCGAATAAAGGCTAAAATATCAAGCATTTTTCAAGCAAAGTGCGGTTATCCGCCACCATCAACAAAACAGGCAAACAAGATGATTGATCCAAATTTACTGCGTAACAATTTGGCGGAAACCGCCGAGAAATTAAAAATTAGACGAAATTTTATACTGGATACTGCCAAAATCAGTGAGTTAGAAGAGCAGCGTAAAGTGTTGCAGGTGAAAACCGAAACCTTGCAAGCGGAACGCAATGCTCGTTCTAAAAGTATTGGGCAAGCGAAAGCACGTGGGGAAGACATTCAGGCATTGCTGGCAGAAGTGGATTCGATGGGTTGTGAGTTGGACGAGGCCAAAACCGCACTTGAAGCGGTACAAAGTGAACTGCAACAGATTGCACTGAATATCCCGAATATTCCGGCAGACGAAGTGCCGTTGGGCAAAGATGACAGTGAGAATTTAGAGGTGCTGCGTTGGGGTCAACCAAAACATTATGATTTTACGGTGCAAGATCACGTTACTTTAGGTGAAAATATTGCAGGTTTGGATTTTGCTGCCGGGGTGAAATTAGCTGGAGCGCGTTTTGTTGTGATGAAAGGGCAGATCGCCAAATTACACCGTGCGTTGAGCCAATTTATGTTGGATCTGCACACTGAACAGCACGGCTACCTAGAAACCTATGTGCCGTATCTGGTCAACCATGAAACCCTGTACGGCACAGGGCAACTGCCCAAATTTGGTGAAGATTTGTTTCACACCAATGCGCTGGAAGGCGAGCAGCCATATGCGTTGATTCCGACCGCCGAAGTGCCGGTGACTAATTTAATTCGTGGTGAGATTTTAGATGAAGAGAGCCTGCCGCTTAAAATGACAGCGCATACCCCGTGCTTCCGCTCAGAGGCGGGCTCTTATGGACGTGATACGCGCGGTCTGATCCGCATGCACCAGTTTGACAAAGTGGAAATGGTGCAAATTGTTGCACCGGAAAAATCAATGGAAGCCTTGGAAGAACTGACCGGACATGCGGAAAAAGTGTTGCAACTGTTAGGTTTGCCATACCGTAAGGTGTTGTTATGCAGCGGCGATATGGGATTTGGTTCGACCAAAACCTATGATTTAGAGGTTTGGCTGCCAGCACAAAATACTTATCGTGAGATCTCTTCTTGTTCCAATATGTGGGATTTCCAAGCGCGTCGCATGCAGGCTCGCTGCCGAACTAAGGGCGATAAGAAGACCCGCTTGGTTCACACCCTGAATGGCTCTGGTTTAGCTGTGGGGCGCACATTGGTTGCGGTGTTAGAAAACTATCAGCAAGCCGACGGCTCTATTGCGATCCCAAGCGTGCTGCAACCCTACATGGGTGGTTTGGCGTTTATTGGAAAATAGATTCTGACCGCACTTTTCAATATCAAATCAAAAAATCCCTTTTGCTTACACAAAAGGGATTTTTCATGGCGGTTTTTAGGGGTTGTTGATGTTACCAAAGATATTTCAATTCAAGTCCGGCATTAAATTGTGACTCGATCACATCACCTTCGGCATAACCACCTTTTAGGGTAAGATTGAAATGTTTCCCTAAGCGGAATACGGCTCCAACTTCACTTTCTAAGCGGTTCTTAAACAGGGCGGCATTCAATGTGCTGTTGCTGACTTGCAACTGTGCCTTATGGTTTAGATTGGCTGTGTAGTAAAGTGCGGTATATAACGTTACACCGTCACTTGGTGACAAGCCAAAGTGTTTATCTAACATGATACCGCTACGTGCTTGCCAGAAGTTAAGCGTTTGCTGCTGTATCGCTACGTTGTTGATACGATAATCCATGCTGCCTAAACGGTAGTAAGTGATATCAACCGATGGTTGTACTCCGATAGTACCAAACTGCCAGCGCTTACCAAGAGCAACGGAGGTGACCCAAGCGTGTTGTTTGACATCTTGATCAAATGCGTTCAACGTCGTTTTTAAGCGGTTATAGCTGATCACGGTACTGAGGTACAATTGATTGTCTAAAATCACTTTATTATATAAGCTTAGGCTATGGTTGCTGGTTTTACCACTTTGATTCTCCGCAAATTGATTATGCGCATTGCTGTGTCCGAATGCTAAACCAACCAACCAGTCACCGCCATCAAAGTCAATCGTGCTATCAATGCCAAGTTGTTGACTGTAGAGATCTTGTTTGTAGTGACGGTAGTTGTCGCTGTGGTAGTTCATGCGCTCACGATCAACATTGCTCCATAACCCGCTATTATCCGGTGTTAATCGATTAACGTATTGATTCAACAATGTTTGATTTTTGTTTAATTGGCTGATGTTGGCCGCTTGAGACGAAAGTGCCATATTCGCTTCTTTGCTGATCCAATCATGTTGTTTATTCACTGGCTTTGCCGCTTCTGCCTGAGCAATCGCTTCTAGACGCGCTTTTTCAGCAGCTGCTTCTGCTTCTAAACGGGCTTTTTCTGCGGCTTCAGCAGCGGCTTTGGCTTCAGCTTCTAAGCGGGCTTTTTCCGCTGCTTCAGTAGCCTCTTTGGCTTCTGCTTCTAGGCGCGCTTTTTCTGCCGCTTCAGCAGCGACTTTGGCTTCTGCTTCTAGACGCGCTTTTTCTGCGGCTTCGGCAGTCGCTTTAGCTTCCGCTTCCAAACGGGCTTTTTCTGCGGCTTCAGCAGCTGCTTTGGCTTCCGCCTCTAAGCGGGCTTTTTCTGCGGCTTCAGCCGCCGCTTTGGCTTCAGCTTCTAAACGGGCTTTTT
>VDHG01000079.1 GCA_006228005.1 Testudinibacter crocodili | reverse complement strand
CATTTTGTCTACTATACCTTTTGTGCGATTGCAATCAACGGTTAGCAATCCATTTTTTCAACGCTGTCACACTACTACGCCACTCTTCTTGTATCACCTCAATCCAAACGGCAATCTGTTCTTCCCATTGTGGCGAATCCTGATGCTGTGCCAACTCGGCGATGTCACGAATGCGGTTCAATCCCAATGAAGCAGCAGCGCCTTTGATTTTATGGGCATCTTCCGCAACTGCTGTTTTCAAAGTGCGGTCTTGCTGATAAGCTTGGTAGTGCTGGGTCAGTTCCTCGATATAACCGGGCATCAATTGTTCAAACAATACCGCACTTTTCATCATATTCTCTTTTCCCATCAGCTCGATCAACTCTTCCAACATGGGATAGTCAAACGCCATCACCGCACTTTGCTGTTGCACCTTAACCTCGACTGGCAACGCCTCTTCAATATCCTCCTCAATACCGACAGACTCCAGCGATTGCTCCTCGCCAAACAGCTGTTTTAGTGTTAAATTCAGCGCTTCCAGCGATAGCGGTTTTGATAATACATCGTCCATTCCTTGCTGCAAATAGTGACGCTTGTTATTCAGCACATTCGCCGTCAGCGCCACCAGGGGCGGTAGATAATCAATTTCATCATTTTCGTACTGCTGACGCAGTGTCATCGCAATATCAAAACCGGACATATCCGGCAATTGGATGTCTAGTAATAATAAATCATATTGATTTTGATAAAACTTTTTCAGCGCTTCTGATCCCGTCATCGCAATATCAACATGATAGCCCAATTTTTCCAGAATTGATTTGGCGACGATGATATTCACTTCAATATCTTCTACTAATAAAATATTCAACGCACCGATGCTCGGCGCCATGCTGATATCCACTGCTTTTTCAATTTCCGGTGCGGCAATGTCGAGCGTAAATGTTGTGCCAATATTCTCCTCACTTTCGACCGATAAATTACCGTGCATCAATGAGGCAATTTTTTTGGAGACCGACAAACCAATGCCGCTACCTAGCGCCCGCATATTATCTTTCGATTTCACCTGATAATACATCGTGAAAATATTATTCAATTCGGCTTGCGGAATGCCGATGCCACTGTCACTGATTTGAAACACCAGCCGATCCTGCCCAGACTTTGCCACCGTCAATCTGACCCAACCTTTGGGGGTAAATTTGACCGCATTACTGATCAAATTCCACAACACTTGATTCAATCGAATCGGGTCAACCTGAATCCAATCCGGTAACCTATTTTTTAGCAACATCTCAAATTTAAGGTTTTTTTGTGCTGCCATCACCGAGGCAATATTATTAATATCATTCAATAAGTTATTAAAATCACAAGCTTTATTAAACAGTTCTATGCGGTGGGTTTCAATTTTTTCTAAATCAACCAAATCATTAAAAATATGCCCCAGCGATACCGCACTGACTTTAATTGTTTGCAGATAATTGCGTTGTTGTTCATCCAAATTGCCATCTAAGAGAATCCGACTCAAACCGATGATGCCATTAAGTGGAGTTTTCAGTTCATGGCTGATGGTCGTCATCATATTGGTTTTATCGCGACTGCTTTTTTCGATCATCTCTTGATAACTCGTGCGCTCGGTAATATCGCGCCCAAAACCGATGATAATATTTTGCTTACTGACTTTATCGTAATACGGGACTTTCAAAATTTCAAAGCAGGCGGCTTGTCCATCCGGATAATATAACCATTGTTCATAGCTTAGCCCTTTTTTTTCTTTGCTCACCTGTATATCGGACTCAATCGCTTTTTTAGCTGAGTACTCAGTATATACATCAAAAGGCGTTAATAACTTCAGCTCTTCTGATTTTTTACCGGTTAATTTCTCCATCGCTTTATTGGCACCAAGAAAACGGTGATCTTCGCCACGATAGAACACTAGATCTGGTGACGCATCAAAAAATGAACGTAACAAATGCGCACTTTGTTCCAATTCCAGTTGAATCCGCCGCCGTTCTCGTACTTCTTGCTCAAGATGTAACAGCGCCGAAGTCAGCTCCTGTTCTGCTTTTGCTCTTTCATCAATTTCACGGCTCAGCAACAAGTTTTTTTTATTCATTTCTTGATTAAGTTGGTAATCTTGCATACGCAATGTTTTCAACTGTGCTAATGTTTTTTCCGAGCCTTGCCGAGCTAACTCCAGTTTTTCTATCACCACCGAGAAAAAATAAATCACAAACGGCGCCGAGCATAAGCCAAAGATCACCGAACGCCAGATGTCGCTCCACTTTAAATCACCAGTAAACAACAGGGTGCTGCCCGCCTGAATAATCAGGGCATATATTCCCAAGATCAATAATCCCAGCAGAGAAAACCGAATTTTTCCAATGCGGATAATCCAATCAATATAATTCTGTAGGTAGGTTTTAACGTTCTTCATGATGTTTGGTTAAGTTTTTCCTCAACAATATTGTGAAGTGATATCAAGATAAAATAAATCCCTTAAATAAGGGATTACAGGTTGCTGACAAAATATTTGATGAAGCAAAGTAAATGACCCGTGCTAGGTTAATTAGCTCACTGGGTTAATAACGTCAACGCTTCTTGATATTTATCCACCGTTTTTTGAATAATCTCGGCCGGTACTTTCGGTGCTGGAGCTTGTTTGTTCCAGCCACTTTGCTCCAACCAATCACGAATAAATTGTTTATCAAATGACGGCGGATTAGTGCCTTCTTGATAGTTTTCTACCGCCCAAAAGCGACTGGAATCCGGCGTCAACACTTCATCCATCAAGGTCAAAACCCCCTCTTTATCCAAGCCAAATTCAAATTTGGTATCACAAATAATAATGCCTTTACTCAGCGCATATTCTGCCGCTTGTTGATATAGCGCAATCGCTTTTTGTTTTACTTCTGCCGCCAAATCCACACCGATAAGTTGTTCGCACGCTTGATAACTGATATTGATATCGTGATCGCCCACCTCCGCTTTGCTTGATGGGGTGAAAATCGGTTGTGGTAACTTGCTGGCTTCCTGCAATCCCGGCGGTAATACCAAGCCACAAATTGTGCCGGTTCGACGGTAATCTTTTAAGCCGCTACCGGTTAAATAGCCACGCACGATCGACTCAATTTTGATTGGGGTCAACCGTTTACAAACCACTGCGCGATCTTTAATTAAATCAGCTTCCGCTTTTGGTAACACATCATAAACCGTTTCTCCGGTAAAATGATTCGGCATAATATTTGCCAACTGTTTAAACCAAAAGTTAGAAATTTGTGTCAGAATTTCCCCTTTGCCAGGGATCGGATCGTCTAGAATGACATCAAACGCCGATAAACGATCGGTCGCCACCATCAACATTCTATCGTTATCAATTGCATAAAGATCACGCACTTTGCCTGAATAAATTTTATTTAAACTGATTTGTTGCATTGCCTTGTCCCGTTTAAGTTAACACCCGAATAGAATAGCCGTTTTATTGTAACGCACTTTAAACCGCACTTTGCACTTTTTAACCCGTCAATATAAAAAAAGCCATATTTCCTAAAAATATGGCTTTTAAAACATCATTAAGGCTTAAATCATAATTTGAGCAGGAACCAAATACCCTTGCGGCACTTTTGCTTCCTGTTCAAAGGTGACAAATTCCCATGCGGTTTGGTCAGCCAACACCGCTCTCAGCAATTTATTGTTTAGCCCGTGCCCCGATTTATAGGCTTTGAAAGCACCGATAATATTATGGCTCGCCATATACAGATCGCCAATCGCATCCAGCAATTTATGCCGAACTAATTCATCTTTAAAGCGCAAACCATCTTCGTTTAAAATCCGGTAATCGTCTAACACGATAGCATTATCTAGGCTACCACCTAGCGCCAAGCCTTGTGATTGCAGATATTCAATATCTTTCATAAAACCAAACGTCCTCGCCCGGCTGATTTGCTGGATAAACGCTTGAGTCGAAAAATCTAATTTATAGTTGGTGACATTACTATCGATTGCCGGATGTTTAAAATCAATAGTGAAATCCAAATGAAAACCGTGATAAGGCTTAAATTCAGCCCATTTATCGCCATCTTCAACCCGCACCGATTTTTTGATACGGATAAATTTCTTGGCTGCGGCCTGCTCTTCAATACCGGCATCCAGTAACAAATAAATAAACGGTGCCGCACTACCATCCATAATCGGGATTTCCGGCGCATCAACTTCGATAATAATATTATCAATCCCCAATGCAGCCAGTGCCGAATTGATATGCTCAACGGTTGAAACCCGAACACCATCATCGTTCACCAAACAAGTACACAACATCGTGTCGCGAATCGCATCGGCTTTTGCAACAAAGCTGACCGGTGGATTCAAATCGGTACGACAATAGATCACCCCGGTATTTACTTCCGCTGGACGCATGGTCAACGTCACCTTTTTACCGCTGTGCAAGCCGATACCGGTGACTTTGACACTTTGTTTTAATGTTCTTTGTTTAATCATAAACTCTCTTTAGTACCCCTATCCGGATACAACAAACCGCACTTTTACATTTCTTAAAAGCTAGTCGGCTTGATTACGCAAAAACGATGGAATATCAAATAAATTATTCTCATCAAACTCTTTTGGTTTAGCTGTTTCTGCACCTACGGCGGTTTTGCTGCCGTAACTACTGCCATACCCTTGATTAGACTGTGATTGTGGATTTAAGTTCGACTGTGAAGTCGCAAAACCAGATTGAACCGGATTTACACCTTGCGAACCGCTATTATTCGCTTTTGGTGTAATCACTCTCAATTCATTCTCTTCTTTATTGCCAATACCCGTTGCCACAATCGTCACACGAATCTCTTCGCTCATTTCCGGCACCAAGCTGGTACCAATAACCACGGTTGCCTCTTCTGAAGCAAAAGCACGAATGGTGTCACCGACAGTTTGGAACTCTTCTAAACCTAAATCCATACCAGCAGTAATGTTCACCAACACACCACGGGCGCCAGACAGATCGATATCTTCCAACAATGGACTTGCAACAGCATCTTGTGCAGCTTTATCTGCACGACCATCACCAACCTCACCGCTTGCAATACCGGTACCCATCATTGCATGCCCCATCTCTTGCATCACGGTACGCACATCGGCAAAGTCAACGTTGATTAAGCCCGGAGAAGTAATCATATCAGAGATTCCGCGTACGGCATTGCGCAAAATTTCGTTGGCGGTGGCAAAAGCATTAACCAGGGAGATATTTTTGCCCAGCACCTTCAACAATTTTTCATTTGGGATAACAATTAAAGAGTCAACAAATTTGGATAACTCACGAATACCGATTTCTGCCAGCTGCATCCGTTTTTTACCTTCAAAACCAAACGGTTTAGTCACCACAGCAACGGTTAAAATGCCTAATTCTTTGGCAATCTGTGCCACAACAGGCGCCGCACCGGTGCCTGTACCGCCGCCCATTCCGGCGGCGATGAATACCATGTCTGCCCCTTCCAAAATATTGCGGATCGCATCTTTATCATCTTCTGCCGCTTGGCGGCCAACATTCGGATTGGCACCTGCGCCCAAACCTTTCGTGGTATTGCCACCAATCTGTACGGTTTGTTTCACCAAGCTCTTACGCAATGCCTGAGCATCGGTATTGATTGAGAAAAATTCAACCCCGTGAATCTCTTCCTGCACCATTTGATTAACTGCGTTACCGCCGCCGCCGCCAACACCGACGACTTTAATTACCGCATCGGTAATGTCGTCAAACTCGATAGGCTCAAACATATATTCTCCCCGTTATGTTTGTTTTATTTTGCAAAATGATAATGATAGCTGCTATTCTATTCGATAACCGCTGATTATCAAAACTGATTTTTTATCATTGTAAAAAATTTAACGATATAATCCTTGGTTCTTGATAACAAGCCCAACGAGCTGCCACCACTATCCCGTTGCCGCACTTCATCTGCATTATTATAATTATGATGAAGCAGCCCCAAAACAGTTGCATATTGTGGCTTGCTGACATAATCGGTTAACCCCGCCAAATTGAGTGGTGTCCCGACCCGCACTTGCGGACCAAAAATCTCTGCTGCACATTCAGCAATGTCTTCAATCTGCGAACCACCACCGGTTAGAACAATCCCAGCAATCAAATCCGATTTAATCTGTTTATCATCCAGCTCACGTTTTAATATCAAGAGTTCTTTTTCCACGAATTTTAGTAGTTCCTGATAACGAGCTGAGGTCACGACTGACAGCATCTCTTTTGCCAGACTACGTGGTGCGCGCCCACCTACACTCGGCACTTCAATTTTCTTATCAGGGTTATTCTGTGGCGGTGTGATCGCACTGCCATAGGCAACTTTAATTTTTTCCGCTTCCATTCTGGAAGTGCTGAACGCATAGGCGACATCATCAGTGACACGATTTCCGGCATAAGGAATCACCTTACTAAACCGTAACGAACCGTTGGTATAGACAATGATATCAATCGTACCACCACCAATATCAATCAAACAAACACCTAGTTCCTTCTCATCTTCGGTTAACACCGAATAACTGGAAGCTAAACCGGAAAACACCACCTCATCCACTTTCAAACCGGCACGGGCAACCGCTTTTTTTAAATTGTTCAACCAGCTTTGATGGCAAGCAATCAAGTGCGCCTGCGCCTGCAAACGGACGCCTTGCAGTCCTAACGGGTTTTTGATATTCAACTGCTTATCCACAGCAAACTCTTGTGGAATAACATGTAAAATGCTTAATCCTTCGCCCATTTTGACCGATTGAGCGATATTCATTGCCCCTTCAATCTCCTCCGGCGTCACTTCACCACTGGCGATCGGCACTAAACCGCTTTCATTCAAACTTTGAATATGTTCGCCAGTAATCGCCAACGATACACTGACTATTTGGCAATCGGCAATCGATTCCGCACCTTCGATCGCCCGTTGGATAGAGTTCACTACCGCATCCAAATCGGTAATACTGCCGCGATCAATCCCTTTCGATGGGCTACTGCCGACACCGAGCACATTGACTACGCCGTCCGGCAACACCTCTCCGACCACCGCCACGACTTTGGAAGTACCTACTTCCAAACCAACTTTTATTTTCGACTCAACAATCTTTGCCATATTCGTGTACTTCTTTGCCAATTAATTAATCTTCATCAGTTTCCGTCTGAACCGGAAGCGCTTTAAACCCAACGGCAGCACCGCTGTTATATCGTAGGTCAACATAGTCGATTTGTTGATTATCCGGCACTTCTATCTGTGGGTAAATCGTTGCAAACCGCTCAATTTTCTGCTTCCATTCGCCACGCCCAAGCTTTAATTCGATACCGTTGCTTAAGCTGACTTGCCAAGCACCACGGCTGTCGATCTGCATCGTCTGCAAGGTCATATTTTTGACTTTCAGCGCATTGCTGATCTGATACCAAGCCGACAGAACCTCGCGGCTTTGGAAATCATTACCCTGCAAATTCGGCAGCTGCAAGCCTTCACGTTTCTCTGGCGGCAAGCTGAAAATCGTGCCATCGGCTGCCAATAATTGCCGTTCATTCCAAAAAGCGACCGGACTGTATTCCGCCACCGCAATACTCAATTTATTCGGCCAAATCTTGCGTACCAACGCCCCTTTGACCCAAGGCATCAGTTCGATTTGCTGTTGAATCGACTCCACATCTTGTGAAAAATAGCCTTGCAACTCGCCAAATTGAAGCAAACTGTCACGAATATCATTATAGCTGGTGTATTTCGGCTGCCCGATAACCGCAAATGAATTCAACGGTTGTTGATCCAAATAAAGTAAAAAATTCTGCCAATGGCTGTAGCAATAATAACCAAATCCTAAGCATAATATCACAAATAGTGATTTCAACGGCACAAAAAACTTAAAACCGCTCTGTTCTGCCGTTGCTGGATGGATACGATTAGGTTTTACCGCCATGCCTATACACTCAATTCTAAAATTTTAACCACCAGTTGTTCAAAGTCATAGCCTCTGGCTTTTGCTGCCATTGGGAACAAACTATGGCTGGTCATGCCCGGTGCAGTGTTGATTTCAACCAAATTAAAGCGTCCTTCACTGTCGGTCATCACATCAACACGGCTCCAACCTCGACAACCGGTACTCTCATAAGCCTGCTTAACCAACTGTTTTAACTCTTGTTCACGGGCTTCACTCAATCCAGACGGACAAAAATATTGGGTGTCATCAGAAATATATTTTGCATCATAATCATAGAATTCTCCTTTCGGCACAATCCTAATCGACGGCAACACTTCTCCGTCTAACACCGGAACAGAATACTCATCACCGGCGAGCCAAGCTTCAACCAACACGGTCTCATCATACTGAAATGCCAACTCAACCGCACTTTGCAATGCTTCAAGCTGTTTGACTTTGGTCAGACCGACACTGGAGCCTTCTAAAGAGGGCTTAACCATCAGCGGTAAGCCTAGTTTTTTCACAATTGTTATCGCATCAAATGCAGCAAAATTCGCTTTATTGACCACTTCCATCTCGGCAACCGGCAAGCCAAATCCTTTCCATAACATTTTGGTGCGCATTTTGTCCATGGTTAACGAAGATGCCAACACACCGCAACCGGTATACGGGATCCCTAAAAACTCCAATACGCCCTGCACCGTACCGTCTTCACCACCACGTCCGTGCAAAATATTGAACACCCGCTCAAAACCCTGCACCTTCAGCTGCTCCAAACCGACCTGTTGTGGATCCACACCATGCACATCAAAACCCTGATTTTTTAACGCCTGCAATACTGCCCGCCCAGAATTTAACGACACTTCACGCTCTGCCGACGTACCGCCGTACAAAACGGCAATTTTTTGTTGTTTTAACGGTTTCATTTTGTGCTCTACCTACTGTTATTTCTTATTATTATTCCATAAATCAACCAGATTGCGTGATAATTTACTCACGCTACCCGCCCCTTGCGCCAACACCAAATCACCGTTTTGCAACACTTGATCCATAATTTCCGGTAATTTTTCCACATCGGACAATAAAATCGGATCGACTTTGCCCAAATTACGAATCGAACGGCACAGGGCACGGCTATCGGCACCGGCAATCGGTTCCTCGCCGGCGGCGTACACTTCCAGCATAATCAATGCATCGACTTTCGACAGCACTTGTACGAAATCATCGAATAAATCACGGGTGCGTGAATAACGGTGCGGTTGGAACACCATCACCACGCGTTTATCCTGCCAACCGGAACGTGCTGCTTCAATGGTCACATCCACTTCCGTCGGGTGATGCCCATAATCATCCACCAACATCACCTTGCCGTATGGTCGTTCAAATACGCCGAGCTGATCAAAACGTCGTCCTGCACCTTGAAAATCAGCAAGTGCGGTCAAAATAGCTTCATCGCCTATTCCCTCTTCCTTCGCCACCGCCAATGCTGCGGTTGCATTCAAGGCATTGTGTTTTCCCGGTACATTTAACACTACTGAAATGCGTTTGCCGGACGGATAAACCACATCGTACAGCCCCTGAAAAGCTGTTTGGCAATAATTTTCGATCCGATAGTCCGCCTGCTTGCTGAAACCATAGGTAATCACTTGCCGCCCGACACTGGGAATAATCTCTTCCAGTTCTTTATCATCAGCACACATCACCGCCAAACCGTAAAACGGCAAATTGTGTAGAAAATCAATGTAGGTCTGCTTCATTTTAGCAAAACTACCTTGATAGGTTTCCATATGATCCGGTTCAATATTCGTCACCACCGACACCATTGGCTGCAAATGCAAAAACGAGGCATCACTTTCGTCTGCTTCGGCGATCAGATAACGACTCAAGCCTAAATGCGCATTGGTACCAGCCGATTTCACCAAGCCGCCGTTGACAAAAGTCGGATCCAGCCCGGCTTGGGCATAAATCATAGCGATCATGGCGGTTGTGGTGGTTTTTCCATGTGTACCGGCAACGGCGATACCGTGGCGGAAACGCATGATTTCCGCCAGCATTTGTGCCCGTTGGATCACCGGAATCCGCGCTTCGCGTGCGGCAACCACTTCCGGATTATCAGCTTTAATCGCACTGGAGACTACCACCACGCTTGCCTCTTTAACATTTTTGGCTTCGTGTTTGAAAAATATCTTCGCGCCTAAATTGGTTAAACGTTGGGTTACTGCGCCGTCGGCAATATCCGAACCGGTCACCAGATAGCCTTCGTTGACCAACACTTCGGCAATTCCGCCCATGCCTGCACCACCGATGCCGACAAAATGGATCTGTTTGACCCGCCGCATGCCCGGTACAAAATCCCGCAGGCGTTTTTGAAAATCATGTTGTTCCATTATTCTTCTCTTTCTACTGTTCTTACTATTCTTACTGTTATTCTTGCTGTTTTGTCTTTTTATAGCGTTATCATTTAGCCACGCTGACAATCACCTCGGCAACCCGATCCGCAGCAAGCGGTTTAGCCATAGTTTTTGCCATTTCCGCCATTTCTGCCAATTTTTTTCGATCCCATTGCTGCAAAAGTGCGGTTATCCGTTCCGCATTCAATTCATTTTGCGGCACAATTGTTGCGG
>VDHG01000078.1 GCA_006228005.1 Testudinibacter crocodili | reverse complement strand
GAACGACTTTTAACGCAGTAGTGGCGAAAAATAGTCATAGTCCTGCGGATTGTGTTTAAAATATAAACAAAGATCAACAGACCCTAAAACCCTTAGAAATACTCGCGCAATACTTCGGCAGCCTCCTCATCGCCCTGGGCGGCGGCTTGCTCGAAATAGGATTTAGCGCGGGCGTAGTCTTGTTTCACACCGAGTCCTTGGTAGTACATGATTGCGAGATTGTCTTGTGCCTCGGCAACTCCTTGCGCGACGGCTTGCTCGAAATAGGATTTAGCGCGGGCGTAGTCTCCTAGTTTTTGGAAATATACGACCCCGAGATTGTATTTCGCAACGGCAAATCCTTGCGCTGCGGCCTGTTCATAATAAGATTTGGCACGGGCGTAGTCTGTTTTGACCCCTAGTCCATTTTCATAGATGAACCCGAGATAGTTTTGTGCGTTGGCATTTCCTTGTGCGGCGGCCTGTTCGTAATAGAATTTGGCGCGCGCGTAGTCTGTTTTGCCCCCTAGTCCTTGTTGGTACATGTACCCGAGATTGTTTTGTGCCTCGTCATATCCTTGTTCAGCGGCTTGTTCGTAATAGAATTTGGCGAGGTCGTAGTCGCCATTTCTCTGGGCGGAAAGGCCTTGCTCTGTGATTTCCTCTGGTGTGGCGGCTGCTGCAGGCAGGGCGGCAAATAACAGGGTAAGTGCGGTCATCAGTGTGGCGCACAGACGTACAAATTGCTATGGGGGGTGTAATAGCATGCTATCTCCTTTGTGAAGTTGAGAGTAAATTACCTGTTGGCTCTATTTTCAATCATCTGTTCGGTAATATAATACTACTGATAGTGCAAGTTTGTAACTTGTGCTGAAAAAATAATAACGATTCTTAGGGGCTGTTGATCTTTTTTGATCTTTGTTTATCATTTGATCTATAGACACTTTTTGAAATAGGAATAACGATTGACACCGCTGAGCTGCTAAAAAATCTGGATAATCCTGAGTATGTGATTATCGACAGCCGCCACGACAGTCTGTATAACGGCTTCAAAAGTGCAAATGCGATTCGTGGTGGGTACATCAAAGGCGCAATCCAATTCAGCACCACTTGGTTGGACAATATTTCGGCTGATCGATTTGAGGCATTTGCCGCCGATAAGGGGATCAGCAAAGATCAACAGCCCTAGTGTTTTATGACGATAATCTCGATGATTTGCAGCGAATTAGCGCCGAATTTGCAGCAAAAGGCTACAAAGTGCGGTTGCTACAATAGGGAACCGATAAATACAGGAGTAAACATCATGGCACAACAAATACAACAGGTCTTAGATTTCTGGTTTGATCAAAAAAACCAGCCGTATTGGTTTGTGAAAAGTGAGGAATTTGATCAGCAAATCAGGCGCAAGTTTAGTGAATTATGGCAAGCAGTGGTCAATAATCAATGTTTGATCTGGCGTGACTCCATTTATGGACGTTTAGCGGAAATCATCGTGCTGGATCAATTTTCGCGTAATTTGCATCGCGATAGCCCACTTGCCTTTGCGCAAGATGAGCGAGCGTTGCAATTGGCACGGGAAAGCGTGCAATTGGCGGCTTATGCCGAGTTAAATCTGCAACAACGCCAATTTTTACTGCTGCCCTATATGCACAGTGAATCTAGAACTGTGCAGGCGGAAGGGATGCCACTGTTTGCAGCGCTGAATAATCCGCTGGTATTGGATTTTGCCGAGCAGCATAAGGTAATAATCGATCGCTTCGGACGTTTTCCCCACCGCAATTTCGTTTTAAACAGAGAAAGCAGTGCGCAAGAGCAGGCGTTTTTGCAGCAACCGGGTTCGTCATTTTAAGCTTCCAACTTACTCAGCAGCACGCTTTAAAACAGCGCTCAGCTTTTCAATACGTGCTGCCAAGCTTGGTAAGGACGAAGATAGCTATATCACATGTTTTTTAATTCAGATCTCAACAGCCCCTAATAATGAAGAAAACAGTGATTAGTTTCACAAAACAATGATAATGAGATTTGCGAGTAACGTTTTTTTTGCTAATTTTTAATAATTATTTAACAAAGAGGCGCTACCATGCAATTTCATCTCGCTAAACATTACCCCCCGTCACGTCAAAATATCAGTAAACACTATCGAATTAATGAAAAAGACGCCGTCGATGCATTACAAAAAACCTTAATTTTTAGTACCGAACAGCAAGCGCGGATCACGCAAAACGGTATTGATTTGATTAATCGTGTGCGTAATATCAAGAAAAAAGAGTACGGCGTAGATGCGCTGATGAAAGAGTTTTCCTTAGGCGACGAAGAAGGCATTGCATTGATGTGTTTGGCGGAAGCCTTGCTACGAATTCCCGACAATCAAACCCGTGACGAATTGATTCACGATAAATTAAAAGAGGGGGATTGGCGTGCGCATATCGGCAAATCCTCCTCTTTTTTCATTAATGCCGCCAGCTACGGGCTGCTACTTGGTAAAAATTTGAGCCGCTCTTTTGATCCGGAGACGCTGTCCAGCGCTTTGACCCGCAGCTTCGCCCGTTTTTCTGCACCGATGATGAGATTGGCGATGGTGCAGGCGATGAAAGTGCTGGGGGAGCAGTTTGTCACTGGCATTAATATTCAAGAGGCGTTAAACCGCACCAAAAAACGTACGGAGAAAGGATACAGTTTTTCTTTCGATATGCTGGGCGAAGCAGCGCTGACCCAAGTGGATGCGGAACGCTACTTTCAAGACTACTTAACCGCGATCGAAACCGTCGGCAAAGCAGCACATAGCGATATTTATCGCGCGAACAGTGTTTCGGTTAAGCTATCGGCGATTCATCCCCGTTACAGCCGTGCACAATATGATCGGGTGATGGCGGAGCTTTATCCCAAACTGAAACGACTATACCTGTTGGCAAAGCAGTATAACATCAGCGTGAATATCGATGCCGAGGAGGCAAGCCGGCTGGAGTTGTCGTTGGATTTGGTCGAAAAACTACTCGATGAACCGGAGCTGAAAGGCTATCGAGGCATCGGTTTTGTGGTGCAGGCGTATTCTAAACGTTGCCCTTATGTGATCGATTATCTGATTGCGCTGGCGAGGGAAAAATCGGCGTATTTAATGATCCGTCTGGTAAAAGGGGCGTATTGGGACAGTGAAATTAAATGGGCGCAAGCCGACGGCTTGGACGGATTTCCGCTTTATACTCGAAAAAACCACACTGATATTGCCTATTTGGCTTGTGCGCAGAAATTGCTGGCGGCGCAAGATGTGGTTTATCCGCAGTTTGCGACCCACAACGTACAAACACTGTGTACGATTTACGAATTGGGGCGTGATAAACTGTATGAATTTCAATGTCTGCACGGCATGGGCGAAACCTTATATGACCAACTGATCGACGGGCAAGATTTCAACCGCCTGGTTCGAGTTTATGCCCCAGTCGGTACGCACGAAACCTTACTGGCGTATTTGGTGCGCCGTTTGCTGGAAAACGGGGCGAACTCTTCGTTTGTGCACCAATTGGTCGACGAAAGCATACCGGCAGCACAATTGATGACACCGCCTTGGCAACATTACGCCGCTTCGCAAGGAGAGCAAAACAGGGCGGTGCGTGCGCCGACGACGCTGTTTGCCGATCGGCTCAACTCGTCGGGTTTTGATCTCACCAATGAATTAGAATTGGATAAATTGGAGCAGGCACTTAATCAAGCGCAGATTGCCAACGCAAGATCGCTATTGGCGGTGGACGATGCAGCTAGCCATTTAACGCCACATCCGGTGCGTAATCCGGCAGATCTGAATCAAGTGGTTGCCGAGGTGGCGTTTTTCGCCCGCGATCAGCTCGAACCGGTCTTCAGCGCCGCCCGCCAGAGCGAATGGCAAGCACAAAGTGCGGTACGACGTGCGCAGATTTTGCGCAGAACGGCGGATTTGTATCAGCAACATCACGGTTTATTGATGAAGCTGGCTGTTTTGGAGGCAGGTAAAACCTTGCCGAATGCCATTGCTGAACTGCGTGAAGCCATTGATTTCTTGCGTTATTACGCCGCCCAGTTAGACGATTTGCAGCAACGCGGTAGACTGGCGCCAGCAAGAGGAACCGCACTTTGTATTTCGCCGTGGAATTTTCCGTTGGCAATTTTTACCGGGCAAATTGCTGCCGCTCTTGCCGCCGGTAATGCGGTAATCGCCAAACCGGCGGAGCAAACGTCTTTAATTGCGTATGCCGCAGTCAACTTGTTCTATCAATCCGGTTTACCACGCAGCGCCTTGCAGTTGATCTTGGGTGCAGGCGATGTCGGCGCATCGTTGGTCAAGCTACCGTTTGATGCCATCGTATTCACCGGCTCGACCGACGTCGCCAAACTGATTGCTGAGCAGTGCGCCCAAGCCGAAAACGAACCGGTGCTAATCGCCGAAACCGGCGGACAAAATGTGTTAGTGGTGGACTCGTCGGCGTTATCGGAGCAAGTGGTGGCGGACGTGCTGAGTTCGGCTTTCGACTCTGCCGGACAGCGTTGTTCCGCATTGCGCGTGCTATTGTTGCAGCAAGAAGTGGCGGATAAACTCTATACTATGTTGGCGCAGGCGTTGCAAGAATTGACACTGGGCAATCCTGCCCTGCTGGCGACCGATATCGGACCGGTGATCGATGAGGAAGCCAAGCAAAATCTGTTGGCACACAAAGCTAAAATGCGTGGGCTTGCACGCCGTTATATCGAATTGGAAAGTGCGGACAAAATCGAAACGCAGGCACAAGGTCACTATGTCGCACCGGCGATTTACCTGCTGGATAATTTGCAGCAGTTGCAACGGGAAGTGTTCGGACCGATTTTACATATCGTGCCTTACCGCAAGGAACAGTTGGCGCAGCAGTTGCAGGCGGTGAATGCAAAAGGATATGCGTTGACCGGCGGTTGCCACAGCCGGATCCGCAAGCAGATTGATTTTGTCGAAAGTCATCTCAAGTGCGGTAATTTTTATGTAAACCGTAACATTGTCGGTGCAGTGGTTGGCGTGCAGCCGTTCGGTGGACACGGCTTGTCCGGCACCGGCCCGAAAGCCGGCGGCGAATTTTACTTGCAGCGCCTGACCCGCACAACCGATTACTACAGCCGCTTCGGTGATGAAAAAACCTTGCCTCATGCAAAACCGCAACTCGACAGTATTACCGGCGAAGAAAATACGCTGGCGTATTTTAGCGGCGAGGTGGCGATTTTAAACGGTGATACTCAAGCAGCGCAACAGGCGGCAGAGAGGCTACGGGCGCACGGGTTCTCGATTGTGGTCGAGCCGTCACATCCGTTGGCGCAAACGCAAGCAAGCGGCGTGCGAATTGCCACGCAGTGGCAAGCTTGTCAAAAAGGCGTGTTTTTAGCGCCGTTGAGCGCCGCAGACCGCTTGGCTTTACAGCAAAGCCGTGATGCGATTTTTAAATGTTATGATTGGCAACAAACACAGGATATTATGCCGCTTTACGATGAATTTTCGCGCAGTGAAAACACCACCGCAGCCGGTGGAAATGCCTCTTTAATGGCAACACAAGAACAATAATCTTATATCAACAGCCCCTATAGGAAGAACCATGCAAAACTATCAAATTTATATTACGTTCGGGTTATATCTGCTGATTATTTTGGGGATAGGCGTTTATGCTTACCGCTCTACCCAAAATTTTGACGACTACATTTTAGGCGGACGCAAAATGGGCAGTTTCGTCACAGCAATGTCCGCCGGCGCTTCCGATATGTCCGGTTGGCTGCTGATGGGCTTACCTGGGGCGATCTTTTTATCCGGACTATCGGAGGCTTGGATCGCCGTCGGTTTGACCATCGGTGCTTATTTTAATTATCGGGTGGTGGCAGCCCGCTTGCGGATTTTCACCGAAAAATATAAAAATGCGCTCACTTTACCGGAATTTTTTGCCCAGCGTTTTCCACAACAAAAGAAAGCACTGAAAATCATCTCCTCTTCGATTATTCTGTTTTTCTTCACTATCTATTGCGCTTCCGGTGTCGTTGCCGGTGCAAAATTATTTCAAAGTCTGCTGGGGCTGGATTATTCGACCGCACTTTGGCTGGGCGCGTTGGCAACCATCACCTACACCTTTATCGGTGGCTATCTGGCGGTCTCTTGGAGCGATACCATTCAAGCCACGCTAATGATTTTTGCTCTCTTGCTGGCGCCGGTGATGGTGCTGCTGCATCTAACCTGGGAAGACATCAATTTGGCATTAACCGCAAAATCGGAAATGACCGGTATTCCATACGCCAACTGGCTGCACAATGTGTCCGGCATCGGCGTGATCTCAGCGCTGGCTTGGGGTTTGGGCTATTTCGGACAGCCGCATATTCTAGCCCGTTTCATGGCGGCAGATTCGGTGCAATCGTTACAAAATGCGCGCAAAATTGGGATTACTTGGATGTTTTTATGTCTTGGCGGTGCGGTGGCGGTCGGTTATTTCGGTTTGGCCTATTTTAGTGCCAATCAAATCCCGTTAGATAATGCCGAATCAGTGTTTATTGAATTATCCCGTTTAATGTTTAATCCTTGGATTGTCGGCATTGTGCTGTCTGCTATTTTGGCGGCGGTGATGAGTACCTTATCCGCACAATTACTGATGTGTTCCGCTGCGGTAACGGAAGATTTCTATAAAGGTTTTCTGCGCAAAACCGCTTCCAGCCATGAGCTGGTCTGGGTCGGGCGCTTTATGGTCTTGGTGATTTCCGCCGTTGCGATTCTTATCGCCCAAGATCCCTCTTCCGGTGTGATGAAGCTGGTGTCTTATGCCTGGGCAGGGTTCGGCGCCGCATTCGGGCCAGTGGTAATTTTATCGCTGTTTAACCGCAATATCACCTCATCAGCTGCTCTGTGGGGCATGCTTTGCGGCGCAGTGACGGTGGTGGTGTGGAGTCCGTTAATGCAGTATCTTGGTTGGGCGGATTTGGCGAAATTGTATGAAATTATTCCAGGCTTTTTAATCTGCTCTTTCATCACCATTACCTCATCGCTGTTTTCTGCAGAAGATAGCGCAGTCGCCGAACAATTTGATCAAGCGTTGGCAGAGTTTAAGCTGCGTTCGAAAGGCTAGGACGTGCCATCATTTCATGTTACCCGGTAAAATCCCTTGAAACAGCTCACGGCTTTTCAAGGGTTGGCTGCCGAGATAAGGTTTCAGCGCCATACGGGTAAAGCGTTTAGCAGCTTGCAGGATATGTTTTTGTTCGGTGCCCAGTTTGTCGAATGCTAAGCTAGCGAAGATCAGCAGTTCATCACCGTAAAAGGTTTGGTTGTTTTTGAGCAGCGAGGCGATAAAGCCCTGTTCAGCACGGTATTGATAACTCATCTGCGGCTCAACCGGCAAGCCCGAACCGGCGCAATGCAGGAAATCCACACCATAACCGAGCGTTTGCAGCAGCTGAAATTCAAATTTGCGTAAGCATGGTTCAACGGATGTCTGAACCGCACTTTCATTGCTGGCATGGCAAGTGGCAAGTGCTGTCAGGCAGTGTAGGTAATCCTGAAACAGTTGCGGATAAGGCGTTTCGTTTTCGATCACACGGCAGACTAACTCATTGATATAAAAAGCGCTGTAAAGTGCGGTATGCGCCAACGGCAAGGCAAGCGAAATCGCCTCAGCTTTGGTCAAAATCTTCAAATCGCCTTTTCCGCTCCAGCGCAACAACAATGGTGTAAACGGCTGCAACAGACTTTTCAACGCCGAACGCTTTGCCCGAGCGCCTTTCGCTAACACCGTCAAACGTCCGCCCTCTTCGGTGAAAAGATCGACTAACAGACTGGTTTCATTATAGGGTCTGCGGTGTAACACAAACCCACGCTGCCACGCTTCGATAATTGTTGTCCTTTTAAATTAACCGATGTTGATTTTAGGCATTCAGTTTACTAAAAAGTGCGGTCAGGGAAAATACAGGATTAATCATATTGTACTTTGATTAACACTTTTTCCTGAATTGAACGCTTAGCTGCCACCGCAACGCAAACGGCTCGCGCAGGGCTGTCATGCAAAACGCTATGCTGTTGCCCTTGCAAATGCTGCAACACGCTTAGTGCTTCAATTTCTACTGCACGGCTCAGCCAAAACGGACAGAGTTCATTAATTTGATTGTATTTCTGCGTACTTTTTCCGTTTTCGCGCAACGACAAATCCGCTTCAAATTCATCGTATAAATTAAACTGCTGGCGACGTCCGTCGGCAAATGACAGTGTGAGCGTTGAGGTAAAGAAATTCACCACCAACGATCCCAATTCGCCGTGAATCGAAATGCCCCATTCATGCAGACGGTAAGCCGTGCCCATTTCCAACGAGCCAAAAACACCGTTTTTAAATTGCAGCAACAGTTGAATAATATCATGGTTATCCGGCGTGTCTGAATGAGCGCGATTGGTGGATTGCGCATAAACCGAGTCGACTTCGCCCAACAACCAACACAATAAATCCAGTTCGTGAATTTCATGCAGCAATTTGCCGCCGGTTAATTTGATATCATTTTTCCACCAGTTTTTATCCCGCGCCGAATCAATCCAGCGCTGGCGGTTGGCTCTGGCAACTGTGATTTTTCCCAGCGCCTGCTGTTCAATCAATTGTTTCGCTTTGAGCAAGCCCGGTAAAGCACGCAACACATGCCCGATAAATACTGGTTTATCGGTCTGCGCAGCCAGGGTCAAAATTTGGTGGCAATCTTCTGCTTCAGTGGCAAACGGTGTTTCGATAAAAACCGCACAGCCGGCTTGTAAAGCCTGCTCAGCAACTTGACGGTGCGCATAGTTGTAGGTAGCGATTAATACGAGATCTGGCTTACTTTGTTGCAACATATCAGCGACATCAAGGTAAACTGTAGTATTTAATGAAGTCGCTAAATCAACTGCCTGTTGATGGTGTATATCTTGTACTCCGACCAGTTCAGCGCCATTTTTTTGAAAGCCATAAGCCAATTGCTGACCAAAAAAACCACAGCCGATCAGCGCAACTTTGATTGAATTCATTGAAGGTGTTCTCCTTGTTAAACGGTGGCGGTTAAACGTCTGCGGATCCCTTGAAAATAGACCAGAATCGCATGTTGAGTGCGCTCCAAGTCGCGCGCCTCGATGGCATCAACCCAGTCACGATATTGCATGGCAAGTGCGGTCGGGGTGATATTATTCGGTGGTAATTCGTGATCCAGCAATTGATAAATCTGCCAAAAAGCGTCCAAATATTGCAGCAGCAATTGATTTTCGGTTGAGCGGTAGATCAGGAGGTGAACTTGTTGCTCCTCTTCCACAGAAAATTGGGCATCGCGAGCATTCTGTTCTATTGTGGCGACAATCTGTTGCAACTGTTCAACCGCTTGATCGCTTATTTTTGCCAGGGCAAGTGGCGCAAAACCATATTGCAAAATCTCGCGTACATCCAAAATATCCAGCAAGCACTTCAAATCATTTTGTAAATGCAATTGTGCATGAAATGCCAAGCCACGAATCATCGGCACCAGAGAAGATTCGCCGACAAAGGTTCCGATCCCGTGATGAATATCCAAAATATGCAGTGCTTCTAATGACTTAATTGCTTCACGTAGGCTAGAACGGCTAACCCCCAAAAGCTCAATCAATTCATTTTCGGTCGGCATTAAACCGCCCGGTTTTAGATTTTTTTCTAAAATCAGCGATTTAATTTTCTCTTGCAGCTCCAAAGTTGCCACTTTTTTGGTTAATTTCTTCATTTTTATCATTTTGTGATCTTCATCACGGTTATTTATTCAAAGATAGGACATCATATGTCTATCCCGTTTTAGATATATGATGTCTTATGTTTATAGCATCATATTAAATCATATTTCTGCCGTTGTCAGAAAAATCTTCACTACATGACCGAAGGAAACCAAGATGGCTACTTTATCACTACGTCATATTTTTAAACGTTACACCAACGGTTTTGAAGCCGTACAAGACTTTAATTTGGAAGTCGCAGACAAAGAATTTATCGCGCTAGTCGGCCCTTCAGGCTGCGGAAAATCAACAACATTGCGCATGGTCGCCGGGTTGGAAAGTATCTCTGATGGCGAGTTTTATATTGATGATCGGCTAATGAATGATATTGAACCGAAAGATCGTGATATTGCTATGGTGTTCCAGTCATATGCGCTGTATCCGCATATGAGTGTGTATGAAAATATGGCGTTTGCCTTGAAGTTGCGCAAAATGGACAGTGCTGAAATCGATCGCAAGGTTAAAGAAGCCGCCAAAATTTTAGGATTAGACGAGTTATTAAATCGCAAGCCAAAAGCCTTGTCCGGCGGTCAGCGGCAACGGGTGGCGCTTGGCAGAACCATTGTGCGTTCGCCAAAAGTGTTTTTGATGGACGAACCGCTGTCTAACCTCGATGCTAAATTACGCAGCAATATGCGTGCCGAAATTATTCGGATTCATAAAACCTTGAATGCCACCACCGTGTACGTAACGCACGATCAAACCGAAGCAATGACAATGGCGGATAGAATTGTGGTGATGAGCGGCGGTGTGGTCAAACAAATCGGCTCACCGAAAGCCATTTATGATCACCCTGACAATCTGTTTGTCGCCGGTTTTATCGGCGCACCAACCATGAATTTCCTGCACGGGAAAATTGAAAACGGCTTTTTTGTTACCGCCGATAACTATCAGCTCAGCATTCCTGACGAGGCTTATCAACAACTAGAGCGCCAAAGTGCGGTCGGCAAAGCGGTCATTTTAGGGATTCGCCCGGAAAATATTTCGAACGAACCACTGTTATTGGGTTCGTATCAAAAAGCGATGATTACCGCACCGGTCAATGTGGCAGAACTACTGGGCGCCGAATACATTGTTCACACCAGTTTGGGCGAGCAACCGATTAAAGCGATTGTACACTCCAGACAACAAATCAAAATGGATGAAAAAATCAGTCTGGCATTTGATATGAAACGGGCGCATTTTTTTGATCCGCAAACAGAGCAATCGCTCTTATAACCCCTGTAACGAGCTATTCATAAGGAGCATAATATGAAATTCAGAAAAATAATGACAGCAGCAGCTTCATTGGTGTTGGGCGCTTTTGTCTTAAGCGGTTGCGATGACAACAAAACAGCAAATACGGCTGCCCCTACAGCAACTAACGGCGAATTAGCCGGTAATATTACCGTGTGGCACTCGTTCACGCAAGGCCCGCGCCTGGAAGTGATTCAAGCGGCAGCCAATGATTTTATGCAACAACATCCGCAAGTTAAAATCAAGATTGAAACCTTTTCTTGGAATGACTTTTACACCAAATGGACAACCGGTCTGGCGTCCGGTAATGTGCCGGATATGAGCACTGCCCTGCCAAATCAAGTGGTGGAGATGATTAATGTTGGCGCCTTGCAACCCATCAATGATGTCATTGATACCCTGGGACGGGATAAATTCTCGGCTGCCGCCATTAACGAAGGTACGGTCGATAACCAAAATTACTCTCTTCCATTGTATTCCCATGCGCAAGTGATGTGGATTCGTAAAGATTTGTTGGCACAAAATAATTTAACAGTACCAAAAACCTGGGATGAATTGTATCAAACGGCTAAATTACTGACCAAAGACGGTGTTTACGGGCTGTCGGTGCCAATGGGAACCAATGATTTTATGGCAACCCGCTTTTTGAATTTCTACGTCAAGAGCGGTGGCGGCAGCTTGCTGACTCCGGATCTAAAAGTAGATTTAACCAGCCCATTGGCACAGGACGGTATTAAATACTGGGTGAAAATGTATCAAGAAACCTCACCAAAAGATTCGATTAACTATAACGTGCTGCAACAAGCCACACTGTATTATCAAGGCAAAACCGCCTTTGACTTCAATTCCGGCTTCCAAATCGGTGGCGTAAAAGCGAATTCACCACAACTTTTGGAACAAATTGATGCTTACCCGATGCCGAAAATTAATGCAAATGACCCAGATTACGGTATTGAAACCTCGAATATTCCGCTCGTTGTCTGGAAAAGCAGTAAACACCCGGAAATCAGTAAAGCGTTTATTGAAACCTTATATCAAAAAGATCGCTATATTCAATTTTTAAGTTCGGTTCCGGTCGGAATGTTGCCGGCAGTCAGCGGTATTTCAGATGATCCTGCGTATAAAGGCAATCCAGTGATTCAACAATTTGCTCATGCAGAAAAAGTGATTGAAAGTGCGGTGCGCACCGGAACTGCAATCGGCTATGAACATGGTCCGAGTGTGCAAGGCGGATTGCTGACTAACCAACACATTATTGAAGCGATGTTCCAAGATATTGTGACACACGGTACCGATCCAATGGCTGCGGCACAAAAAGCAGAAAAACAACTGAACGAGTTGTTTGCAACAGTGACTGCAAAATAGACGCTCCGGGTCGAGGCGAGCTGCTGTTTGCTGGCTTCGACCCACCCTAATTCAATAACCCCGTTATTTCCGTGCTCTGTTTTAATGGAGAGGAGGTTACTTATGCTTCAAAAAAGCTATACCCGCTGGATTTTTGTGTTGCCGGCGATGCTGGTCGTCTCGGCGCTGTTTGTTTATCCGTTTCTTTCCAGCATTTTTTACAGCTTTACCAACAAAAATTTGATCATGCCCAACTACAGCTTTGTTGGCTTTGATAACTACCGTGCGGTGTTGATCGATCCGCAGTTTTGGTGGGCATTTTTCAACTCGATTAAATGGACAGTACTATCACTGGTCGGGCAAGTATTGGTCGGATTTGCCTTAGCAATTGCCTTGAATCGTATCCGCCATCTGCAGTGGCTATATAAAATTTTGCTGATTATTCCTTGGGCATTTCCAACCATTGTTATCGCCTTTTCTTGGCAATGGATTCTGAATGGGGTTTATGGCTACTTGCCAAATATGATCACCAAACTAGGGCTGATGGACATTGCACCTAGCTTCTTGTCCGACAGCTCTTGGGCATTTGTCAGTCTGGTATTCATCAACATCTGGTTTGGTGCGCCGTTGATCATGGTAAACGTTTTATCCGCTTTGCAAACCGTACCGGCAGAGCAATACGAAGCCGCCAAAATTGATGGTGCCAATGCTTGGCAGGTTTTTCGCCACATTACGTTACCGCACATTAAAGTGGTGATCGGCTTATTGGTGGTACTGAGAACCGTCTGGGTATTTAACAACTTCGATATTATTTATCTAATCACCGGTGGCGGTCCGGCGAACTCGACGATGACCATTCCAATTTATGCCTACAACATGGGCTGGGGCACTAAAATGCTGGGTCGTTCTTCGGCGGTTACGGTGCTGTTGTTTATCTTCCTGCTGCTAATCTGCTTTATCTACTTCAAAGTGATCAACCGCTGGGAAAAAGAAGGGGAATAAATGATGAAAAAGAAAAGCTCAATTTTTGGTGATATTATCTCGTATCTGTTTTTGACTGTCGCTACCATTATTGCGGTATTCCCATTGGTTTGGATCGTAATCTCCTCACTGAAAGGCAAAGGAGAATTAACCAGCGATCCGACGCGTTTCTGGCCGAAAGTATTAACCCTCGATTATTTCGATCATGTGATCAACGGCTTGAATTTTGCAGTGAACATTAAAAACAGCTTGCTGATTGCCCTGGTGACAACGTTTATCGCCATCGTTATTTCTTCGATGGCAGCCTACGGCATTGTGCGCTTCTTCCCTAAGTTGGGCGCAATCATGTCGAAATTGCTGATCACCACCTATATTTTTCCACCGATTTTATTGGCGATTCCTTATTCCATTGCCATGGCAAAAGTTGGATTAACCAACACTACTACCGGACTGATTATTGTCTATCTGTCGTTTAGTGTGCCTTATGCGGTTTGGCTATTAGTCGGCTTTTTCCGCACCGTACCGATAGAAATAGAAGAAGCCGCCCGTATTGACGGCGCCAATAAATTCACGGTGTTCTTTAAAATCGTACTGCCATTGGTCGCACCGGGCATTGTCGCCACCGCAATCTACACCTTTATCAATGCGTGGAACGAATTCTTATATGCCTTAATTCTGGTGAATGATACCAGCAAAATGACGGTTGCCGTTGCCCTGCGTTCATTAAACGGCGCAGAAATTTTAGATTGGGGCGATATGATGGCGGCATCGGTGCTGGTGGTTATTCCGTCCGTGATTTTCTTCTGCTTTATCCAAAACAAGATTGCGGGAGGATTGTCTGAAGGATCCGTCAAATAATCAAATTATTGCAAGTTAATGTATCAGTATTAAACCGTAATTCAATGTAAGGAGAGAACAAAATGATTAATTATGCTGTCATCGGCGTCGGCTATTTTGGGGCAGATTTGGCGCGCATTATGCAAGAAACCGAAGATGCCAAAATTACTGTGGTATACGACCCCGACAACGGTGAGACAATTGCTGCCGAATTGGGTTGTGATGCCGCATCCAGTTTAGAACAGGCGATTAACCGTGCCGATGTAGACTGTGTGATTGTAGCAACCCCAAACTATTTGCATAAAGAGCCGGTTATTTTAGCGGCAAAACATAAAAAGCACGTTTTTTGTGAAAAACCGATTGCCCTCAGTTACCAAGACTGTGACGAGATGGTGCGTGCCTGTGAGGAAAACGGTGTGATCTTTATGGCGGGACATATCATGAATTTTTTCAACGGTGTCCACCATGCCAAAGAACTGATTCAACAAGGGGTGATCGGCAAGGTGCTGTATTGCCACTCGGCTCGCAACGGTTGGGAAGAGCAACAACCTGCAATCTCTTGGAAAAAAATTCGTGAAAAATCCGGTGGACATCTGTATCACCACATTCATGAACTGGATTGTGTGCAGTTTATTATGGGCGGCGCACCGAAAACCGTCACCATGACTGCGGGCAATGTGGCACATCAAGGGGAAAGTTTCGGTGATGAAGACGACATGCTGTTCCTTAATCTAGAATTTGACGATAACCGATTTGCCTTGCTCGAATGGGGTTCGGCATTCCGCTGGGGCGAGCATTATGTGTTGATTCAAGGGGAAAAAGGCGCCATTAAACTCGACATGTACCATTGCGGTGGCACATTGCGCGTGAATGGGCAAGATTCACACTTTTTGATTCACGAAAGTCAGGAAGAAGATGACGACCGCACCCGTATTTATACCGGTGCCAGCATGGACGGCGCCATTCAATACGGTCAACCCGGCAAGCGAACACCATTATGGCTCAACACCGTAATGCGCAAAGAGATGAAATATCTCAATGATATTTTGCATGGAATGCAGCCCACTGAAGAGTTTGTCAAACTGCTGACTGGCGAAGCGGCACGGGCGGCAATTGCCACCGCAGACGCCTGCACCAAATCCCGCTATGAAAACCGTAAAGTTGCGGTAAGTGAGATTACCGGCGCATAACGCTGCTCATCAGCCAACTAAAATGGATGAGCTGTATTCAATTTGAGGTATAGTAGACAAAA
>VDHG01000077.1 GCA_006228005.1 Testudinibacter crocodili | reverse complement strand
AATTTATTATCATAGTTGCGTGGTTGCCAGTCGGCACTGCCTTTGATTTTAATCGTTAAAGGGCGGTTTTCAATCGGGGTATTCAGCCGAAAATTTTGTGGTTCTGATAAGGCGGCAAGATAGACCGGCGGTTTCACCAACGAGCCGATTTGACGCTGTGAACGTAATGCACGGTTGAAACCGGCATATTGGGTTTGTACGCCGCCAACCATTGCCAACACGGCGCCGTTGCGATAATCCGCAACGACCATTGCTGATTCCAAATCGGCAATTTTTTGTTTCACTTTTAATTGTTGCACCGCGTTGATCAAGGCGCGCTCAGCAGCACGCTGTTTCTGGCTGTTTAAGGTAGTGAAAATGCGTGCGCCGGACAGATTATTGGCTTTCGCTTCGCTCAATTGCTGTTGCAGATCTTGTTGTAACAACTGCATAAATGCCGGTTGCGATTTGTTAATTGAGCCGCGAGCCTGCACTCCAAGCGGACGAGCACTGAGTAGATCATACAATTTTTGATCGATGATTGTGTGTTCCAACATGGTTTTCAGCACCACATTGCGCCGTTGTAAAGCGTTATTTGGGTTGCGCCACGGGTTATACAGCGACGGACCTTTCACCATACCGACCAATAACGCAATTTGGTCGAGGCTGATTTCTTGCACCGGACGTCCGAAAAAGAACTGGCTTGCCAAGGCGAAGCCGTGAATTTGGGTGTCGCCGTCTTGTGCCAGATAGACTTCGTTCAGATAGGTTTCCAAAATTCGGTTTTTATCATAACGAGCATCCATCAGCACTGCCATTAACGCCTCATTCACTTTACGCGTTAGGCTGCGTTCATTGCTTAAAAACAGATTTTTCACCAATTGTTGGGTCAAGGTGCTGCCACCTTGCACTGTTTGTCCGGCTTGAATATTGGTGATCAAGGCGCGGCTAATCCCCAACAGACTTACGCCATCATGTTGATAAAAACGGCGATCTTCCACCAACAACAGGGTATCGATTAATAAGCGCGGGTATTGATGCAGTGGTGTTGCGAGGCGATCTTCGTTGTTAGATTGCAACATTGCGATCAACTTGGGGTCAAAACGAAATTCATCAACGGTACGGCGATTGACCAAGTCTTCGATAACGTTCAATTTATTTTGATTAAAACGCAGCCGCAATACACGCTGTGGCTCGGCACCGTCCGGGAACGGAAAAGCACGGCGGATTAACACAATGCTGCCGTTTTCCAGTTTGAAATCGCCCGGTGTGCCTAATAAGTTGGTTTGGCGGTAGCCGTTGTCCAGTAATAGGCTTGTGATTTGATTCAGCGAATCACTGTCGGAGCGGCGCACACTTTGAATATTACCGTAAACTTCTGCCGGCAGTTGCCACAATTTGCCGTCCATTTTGGAACGAATTTGTCCGTCCAAATAGATCAAGTAAAACGCCATACAGCAAAGTGCGGTAAAACCGACTTTCAGCCCGAACATCAGGCAGTTGCGGCGGTTAAAACTTTTCGGTGCTGACGCCGATTTTGATTTGTTTTTTTTAGCAGCGGTTGAATTTGGCATTGTCTTTTTTGCGGCAGTCATGCGTTTCGGTTTGTTGTGTGTAAATGAGCGCAAATTGTACCATAGCCGACAGCCAAAACCGTAACAATAATCTAGGATCTATATAAACAAACATCACCAGACCCTACATTTAACTCTTGTTTTTAATGCAATCGTGCAAGGCGTCGGCAAGCTTGTCGAAGCGGAATTCAAACCCGGCTTTGATTAAACGGCAAGGCAAAATATTTTGGCTGTCCAACAGCAACTGCGCCCGTTCACCGAACACCAGTTTGAGCATAAACGCCGGCACAAAGGCAAAGTGCGGTCGGTGCAAGGTGTTAGCCAAAGTGCGGTTAAACTCACGGTTGCGCACCGGATTCGGGCTACACAGGTTAAAGGCGCCTTGGCAAGTCGGGTGATTAAGCAGAAATTCAATTGCCGCCACCATATCTTGGCGGTGGATCCATGCCCAATACTGTTTGCCGGAACCCAGCTTGCCGCCTAAACCGTACTTATACAGCGGCAGCATTTTTGCCAATGCACCGCCGTGTGTTGACAGCACATTGGCAGTGCGCAGCAGGCAGGTACGGCTGTTGGCTTGCAGCGCTGCTTGTTCCCATTGATAACAGAGTTGCGCCGGAAATTGATCGCCTTTCGGATTGTCCTCGCTGACCGCACTTTCGCCATTATCACCGTAATAGCCGACGGCGGAACCGGAGATAAAGCTGTGTGGTGGCGTTTTGCCGGCATTAATTAGCTCCACTAAACGCTCGGTGATTTTGATGCGGCTGTCGATCAGCTGTTTTTTCTGCTCATCGTGCCATGCCTTGTCAAAAATCGGCTCGCCGGCGAGGTTGATCACTGCATTATATTGATCGAAACTGGAATAGCTGTTCAGGGTCGGTACAAATTCCAGATCCAAATCGGGAAATTTGCTGCGTGCTTGTGCAGGATTGCGGCTTAAAAGGGTCAGTTGATGCCCTTGCGATAGCAAGGAGCGAGTGAGAACCTGTCCGATAAGACCCGTGCCGCCGGTGATAAAGATTTTCATATCCACTCCTCAAAATAAACGTTACTGAATACCGTTTTAGGCAATTAGACAGCAAAAAGCAAGCGGCAAAGGGCAAAAATTAAAGCGAGGTCTCAAATAAATATTGAATATTCGACATTAAACGGGTGATTTCGGTGTTACGGGTTGGCGTGATGAACACCGTGTCGTCACCGGCGATCGTGCCTAAAATACCTTCGTTTTTCCCCATTGAATCCAGCAGACGAGCAATTAATTGAGCGCCACCTGGGCTGGTGCGAATCACAATCACCGCCGCATTGTAATCAATATCCAGCACCAAATTTTTCAACGGGCTACTGGTATGCGGCAAACTGAGTTCCGGCGGCAGGCAATAAACGGTTTGCATTTTGGAATTACGAATCCGAACTGCGCCAAATTTCGCTAACATACGCGATATTTTCGATTGATTGACTTGGCTAAAGCCTTGTTGTTGCAATGCCTCAACAATTTCGCTCTGAGAGGCATACTTTTCTTCGGCAAGCAACGAGCGAAAAGCATTGCTTAAAGAATCCGGTTTGTTATCTATGTTCATAAAATTATGGTTATCATATTATGGTTATCATAGTTGTGCTAAGTCATTACTATGCAAAAAAATTGCATAAATATTGCATATTATTCTCACAAAAAGCAATCAAAATTTCCAATAGCGTCGATCTCGCTGTCGGTTTTGTGAGCGGTGAAGGCACACAGAGGAAAATGCAGGGTGTTATTTTTAACAAAAGTATGCTCAAGCTCTCAATATTGAACTTATCTATTTGAATTACCAATTCAAACACCTTACACTTAACGGCAGTTTAATTCATTTTTTATTGATTAATTTCTAAGGAGTTTCTGAATGAAAGTAGCAGTTTTGGGCGCCGCAGGCGGTATCGGTCAAGCACTGGCATTATTGCTTAAATTACAATGTCCGGCAGGAACAGAACTTTCCCTTTATGATATTGCACCGGTCACGCCGGGTGTTGCAAAAGATATCAGCCACATTCCAACGGCGGTTAAAGCATCGGGTTTTGCCGGAGAAGATCCGACTCCGGCACTGGTTGGGGCGGATTTGGTGTTGATCTCTGCTGGGGTAGCGAGAAAACCGGGTATGGATCGTTCTGATTTATTCAATATTAACGCTAGCATTATTCGTAATTTGGTGGAAAAAGTGGCTGCAACTTGCCCGAAAGCGTGTATCGGCATCATCACTAATCCGGTCAATACCACGGTGGCGATTGCAGCAGAAGTGCTGAAAAAAGCCGGTGTTTACGACAAAAACAAACTGTTTGGTGTCACCACATTAGATGTGATCCGCTCTGAAACCTTTGTTGCTGAATTGAAAAATGTTGCGTTAGATAAGGTGAAAGTGCCGGTGATCGGCGGACATTCCGGCGTGACGATTCTGCCATTGCTGTCACAAGTGGCTGGTGTGAGCTGGACTGATGAAGAAGTGGCAAGCCTGACTAAGCGCATTCAAAATGCCGGCACTGAGGTGGTGGAAGCCAAAGCCGGTGGCGGATCAGCAACGTTGTCAATGGCACAAGCGGCGGCACGTTTCGGTATTTCTGTACTGAAAGGATTGAGTGGCGAAATTGCGGTTGAGTACAGCTACGTTGAAGGCGACGGCAAATATGCCCGTTTCTTCGCTGAGCCGGTGCGTTTAGGCAAAAACGGGGTGGAAGAAATTCTACCAATCGGTACCCTGAGTGCATTTGAACAACAAGCGATTGAAGACATGCTGCCGACCTTGAAAGCCGATATCGAATTGGGCGAGAAATTTGTGAATAACTAAGTTCGATTCGTGATGTTATGAAGAGAAGCCGCTACTACCGTTAGCGGCTTTTTGCTATGTGATTTGTAATATGAAACGGAGGATTTATGCAGGGAGAATGTTTGTGTGGTGCGGTTAAATTACAAATTGAAACAAATCACCATGTAGCAGCTTGTCATTGCTCTATGTGCCGACAATGGGCGGGCAGTGCTTTTTTTGCACTAGAGACTCATGAAAAACCACGCATTAATGGCTTTGAAAATATTACGCACTATCACTCTTCTGAATGGGCGGAGCGGGCATTTTGCCAAAAGTGCGGTACCCATCTGTATTATCATCTATTAGATTCATCAATGTATGAAATTTCGGCTGGTTTATTTCAGCATGAAAAAAATCTTAAATTAACCTTGCAAATTTTTACCGATAAGAAAGCGGAGTATTGCGATTTAGCGACGAAAACGGAGATGCTAACAGAACAGCAAGTCTTAGAAAAATTTGGCAGCAATTCGCTATGACTGAAAAAAGTTGAACGCTTTAATTGAATTCGTTCGTGGTGGTAATAAGTAATATATTCATGCACCACTTGCTCCATTTCATCGACTGATTCTTAAAAGATTGGTTATATTTAATCATAAAAATCTGCGCCTTAATCAGCCGGTTTTGGAGCCCGGCTTTTGGGGGCAGATCAGATTCATCTTTGTTGTGATGGGTAATAGCTTTAGCCAATGGTTGCGGCTTTCATGTTGCGCACAAATTCTGCTAACAGACGTAGCATTTCCGCTTGGTTATCCAAATTATTTTCAATAATTTTGACAATCGCCGAGCCGGAAATCGCCCCGGCAGCGCCACTGTTTAACGCATCGATTACCTGTTGCGGCTGGGCGATGCCGAAGCCTTGTAAAATTGGCGCTGCATTGTGCGTTTTCAGTTGTTTAATCAAATGATCTAAATTTGCTGCGTGGCTTTGATTTTCGGCGCTGGTGACCCCGGCGCGTGAAACTAAATAAGTGTAGCCTTCGCTGTTTTCAGCAACGGCTTGAATCGTCTCGCTGTCGGCATTCGGTGGGCAGATAAACACCGGCTGCACGCCGAATTTTTTCGCCGCCGCAACATACGGCTCACATGCTAACAACGGTACATCGGCAACCAGCACCGCATCGACGCCACTTTGTTGGCATTGTCGGTAGAAGCTATCCAAGCCTTTGGCGAAAATCAAATTGGCACACAGCAATAGACTGATGGGAATCTCTGGATACTTTGACCGCACTTTGTCCAATAACACAAAGCACTCTTTGGTGCTGCAACCGGCATTCAGTGCGCGGTTGTTGGCGGCTTGGATCACTGGGCCGTCCAACAAGGGATCGGAAAACGGAAAGCCCAATTCCAACGCATCGGCACCGTTGTCGACCAAACTGCAAATAATCTCAAAAGAGCGGTCTAAATCCGGATCGCACAGGGTGACGAACGGCACGAAAGCGCCCTCATTTTGGTTGTTGAGTTGCTGAAACAGCTGATCAAAACGGCTCATGCTTTTGCCCCTTTTTCGCTTAAAATTTTATCGACGGTGAAAATATCTTTATCGCCGCGTCCGGATAGATTGACCACTAACAATTGTTTCTGATCAGGATTTTGTTTAATCATTTTTAACGCATACGCCAACGCATGTGAGGACTCCAATGCCGGGATAATCCCTTCGTGCTGTGCCAGTTGTTGGAACGCATCAAGCGCTTCATCATCGGTGATCGACTCGTATTCGGCACGTCCAATCGCATGCAAATAAGCGTGCTGCGGGCCGACGGACGGAAAATCTAAACCAGCAGAAATCGAATATGACTCTTCGATTTGTCCGTCTTCGGTTTGCATAATCGGGGATTTCATACCGAAATAGATACCGACATTGGCGTGTTTCAACGGCGCACCGTGTTGCCCGCTTTCAATGCCTAGCCCCGCCGGTTCGATGCCGATTAAGCGCACCGTACTTTCATCGATAAAATCGCTAAACATGCCGATCGCATTGGAGCCGCCGCCGACGCAGGCAATCACCGCATCCGGCAAGCGTCCTTCACGCTCCAGCACTTGGCGTTTGGTCTCTTCACCGATCATTTTTTGGAATTCACGCACTATGGTCGGGAACGGATGCGGACCAGCCGCCGTGCCGAGCAGGTAATGTGCTTTATCGTAGTTGGCGGACCAATCGCGCATCGCCTCGCAACAGGCGTCTTTCAGTGAACATGAGCCTTTATTGACCGGAATCACTTCTGCCCCCATCAGGCGCATACGGAATACATTCGGCGACTGGCGTTCCACATCTTTTGCGCCCATATAAATGCGGCATTTTAAACCGAGCATCGCACAAGCAATCGCCGTGGCAACACCATGTTGTCCGGCGCCGGTTTCAGCGATGATTTCGCTTTTGCCCATGCGGATCGCCAATAACGCCTGTCCTAGCACTTGGTTGGTTTTATGGGCACCGCCGTGCAGCAAATCTTCCCGTTTCAGGTAGAGCTTGGTTTTCGAGCCTTGGGTCAAATTGCGGCATAGGGTCAGTGCGGTTGGACGACCGGCATAGTTTTTCAGCAAATCGTTAAATTCAGTGATAAATGCCGGATCATCTTTGGCTTCCACAAAGGCTTTTTCCAGTTGTTGCAGCACCGGTACTAGAATTTCCGGCACATACATACCGCCAAATTCGCCGAAATAGGGATCGAGTAGGGTTTTATTGCTCATTTAGTTTATCCTAATAATGACTAATTTATTAGACAAAGTAGGGGCGGATTGTATATCCGCCCGAACGGAACGTGATACTGCTTTGTTATGGGTTTAGATCAATTTGATATAATTTATCTAATTCCCACTGTAACGGGTTATTCTCAATATATTCTGCAATAATTTCATAATCTTGTTCATTGCGAATAATATGATCATAATATCCTCTCTGCCATAGCCTTTGATGGAATGGCAACCAATTATCATTTTTTACACCTCTGATATAGGCGTTTGTTGATACGACTTTTAACCATTTTATCGCATCAGGTAGATTAGTTTTTCCCAATTCATTGATCCAAATAAAATGAATATGGTTTGGCATAATAATATATTCGGCTAATTTACAATCCTGATATCGTTTTTCCATTGAGATTAAAATGGATTCAGTTTCTTTTCCTGCTGCGTTTAATAGCATAATACCATTTTGTATTTGACCTAATAAGTTTCGCCGTTGGTGAATGCAAATAGTAATAAAGTAGCAACCAGCCTCATTATAATCATAACAAGGTAAGCGCATTTTACGCCTTATCGGTTTTTGATTATGCTGTTTTATCATTTCCAGGTAAATAGCTATATCGAGCTTCGTACACGGGCGGATATATAATCCGCCCCTACAAAAAATTAATATCGGATAATAGTGTCCAATAATTCCGCAATCTTATATTCATCTTTAATCCCCGGTGCAATTTCCACGCCGGAGTTGACATCTACACCCAAACAGCCTTGGATTAAGGCTTGTTCGATATTTTCCTGTTTGATGCCGCCGGCTAAAATGGTGCGTTTTTTAATATTGTGCGGGATCAAAGTCCAATCGAAAATCAGACCGGTGCCGCCTTGTTGCCCTTGCACTTTGCTGTCGAATAGGAAACGATCAATCAGCGGATCATCCGCCAGCTTAATCTGTTCGTGGTTGTCGATATCGACCGAAATCACATTCCAAATTTGGCACGCCGTCGGTAGTTTGTCACGCAGTTGTTGCATAAACTCATGGCTTTCATTGCCGTGCAGTTGCACCGCAAACAGTTTTAATTGATGGGCGATATCGGCAATATAAGCTAAATCTTGATTTTGAAATACGCCGACAAAGCGCAGCGGGGCAGCGTTAATCAGGTGCTTGGCTTGCTCAAGGCTGACTTTGCGTGGCGATTTTTCAGCAAAAATCATGCCGCCGTATAGCGCGCCGTGCTGATACACCGCTTTGACATCTTGCGCACGGGTTAAACCGCAGACTTTATTTTCGCCATAGATCACTTGCCGCACCGCACTTTGCAGATCGTCGTCGCCCATTAGGCTGCTGCCGATTAAAAAGGCGTGTACATACGGTTTCAGTTGCTGAATTTGTTGGTGATTGTAGATCCCCGATTCGCTGATAATAATCCGATCTGCCGGGATTTGCTGTGCGAGTGGCGGCGTGCGCTTGAGATCAACACTCAGATCGTGTAGATCACGATTGTTAATACCGATCACTCTGGCATTGAGTTTGACCGCTCTTTCCAGTTCTGCTTGGTTCGAGGTTTCGGTCAGCACGCCCATGCCCAAATCGTGTGCCAAATTTGCTAATTTGAGATAGGTTGCATCGTCCACCACCGACAACATCAGCAAGATCGCATCGGCTTGATGATAACGTGCCAGATAAACCTGATATTCGTCAATCATAAAGTCTTTGCACAAAATCGGTTGTGGCGCAATTGACCGCACTTGGGCGATAAAATCGAAATTGCCCTGAAAATATTTTTCATCGGTCAGCACCGAAATTGCCGAGGCATAATGTTTATATACGTTGGCAATTTGCGCTAAGTTGAAGTCATCACGGATCAAGCCTTTTGACGGAGAGGCTTTTTTGCATTCTAAAATATAAGCAGGGCGTTGGTGTGTGCCTTGGCTCAATGCTTGATAGAAATCACGCTCGGAACGTTGCACTTGATCCTGAAATTGCGCCAACGGCAATGCCGCTTTTTTGTTTTTCACCCATTCGATTTTATCGTTGATGATTTTTTGTAAGATTGTGGGTTTGTTATCCATATTCACCGGTTTTACCTTTATTTTTCTTTCATTTTTAAGGATTACGAATCGGGCGATCTTTTTCCAGTTCCGCCTGTGTTAACCATTTTTGCATACTTGGCAGCCGATAGATCCGCTCTGCGTAGGATCTGGCAGTGGGGCTGAGATAATTCATTAGTCCGTAATGGATTAAGCGGATCACCACCGGGGCGAAAAACGCATCAACAGCGGTGAAGCGGCTGCCTGCGAGAAATTCGCCGTCGAAACGGGTTAGCCCTTCTGTCCAGAGTTGATTAATGCGTGCCAGATCAGCGGCAAGTGCACTATCAATTTGATCTAACGTGATAAATTTTTGTGTATTCATGCTGCATTGGCTGCGTAGCGCCACAAATGACGAGTGCATTTCCGCACAGGCACAACGTGACCACGCACGGGCGTTGCGTTGTCTTGCCCACACTTGCGGATACTCTTCGGCAATATATTCTGCAATCGCCAAGCTGTCCCAAATGATCTCAGCGTTATGCTGCAATGCCGGCACTTTTGCAGTCGGCGAAGCTTGCAAAAAATCCAGTTTTTGCTGCTTTTTATCGGGCTGAAAATAGAGTTGCACTTCTTCAAATGGAATCGCTAATTGTTGCAATAAAATCCACGGGCGCAGTGACCAGCTGGAATTAGTTTTATTGGCGATGAAAAGCCGGTACATTGTCGCTCCTAATAACTTGCCAGTTGCTGCAAGGTGTCAAACGGTTTACCGGTTGCAAGACAGTCTAACACCATTTCCGCATTGTGTTTCAGATCCTCATGTCCGAACAGTTTCAGCAAAAGTGCGGTATTGATCGCTACTGCCTGAGCGTGATATTGATCGCCTTTGCCTTGCAATAGTGCGGAGATCATCTTGGCATTTTCTGCCGGTTCACCGCCGCGCAATACCTCTAACGGCTGTGGTTCGAAACCGAAATCATACGGGCTGAGGCTGTAATATTCAATCCTGCCGTCACGAATTTCCGCCACTTCGGTTTTGCCGTGCAACGCCACTTCGTCCAAGCCGGCACCGTGCACCACGAAAGAGTGTTGATGTCCAAGTGTCAATGCGGTTTCGGCATAAGGCTTCAGCAACTCCGGCGTATAAACACCGAGCAGCTGATGCTTTGGTTTAGCCGGATTGCTGAGTGGTCCCAAGATATTGAAAATCGTCCGGGTTTTTAATGCGTTGCGCACCGGCATCGCATATTTGAAGCCCAAATGATACTGTTGCGCAAACAGAAAACAGACCCCAATTTGATCTAGCGCTTGGCGGGCGTTGTCTGCACTCATGTTGATATTGACCCCAAGTGCGGTCAGCACATCGCTGGCACCGGTTTTGCTCGACACGCTGCGGTTGCCGTGCTTGGCGATTTTGGCGCCCAGTGTCGCCGCTACAATGGCGCTGGCAGTGGAGATATTGATGGTGTTGGCGCCGTCGCCGCCGGTGCCGACGATATCGGCAAAAATATAATCCGGACGTGGAAATGGCTCGGCGGCTTGTTGCAAGGCAGCAACCGCGCCAGCGATTTCTGCAATGCTTTCACCGCGCAATTTAAGCGCAATCAGCGCTGCGGCAAGTTGTTCGTTGCTCAGTTTACCTTGCACAATCGCGCTAAACAGGGTGTGGCTTTGCTGCTGGTTCAGAGCCTGGTTACTGAATAAAATCTCTAATAATGCTTGCAATTCCATGCGGACTACCTTTTTGTATTATAGTTGAAACTGGCTTCGTCACCGGTCATACCACGGAATCCCCAACAATGGGGTTCTTGCTCTTTGATGGTGATCTCAATATCGGACGGTTTGATTTTTAGCTGTTTATAAATCTCATCAAACAGCATACGGATCAATAATTTTTTCGCCTCCACACTGCGTCCGCTCATCATATTGATCTCAATAATCGTGTAAGCGTCGCTACGGTCAGACGGGTAGTAATAGTCTTCGGCGTCCAGTGCAATAAAACGTTGCACCCGTTTATGTTCGGGAAAATCCAAAGCAAACATCATACAGCGATGGATGACATCAGACAGCTCTTTTTTAATCGGATTCAAACGGTGTTTTAAGCCATAAACAACGATCATGCTTGCGCTCCTAATAACCAGTCGATGCTTTGCGCCAGCAACTGCGAACCTTGTACGGTTAAGATGGATTCGGGGTGAAATTGAAAACTGCAAATTGGCAAAGTGCGGTGGCGCACTGCCATCACAATCTCACCGTATTGGGCATTCACATCAAACTCCGCCGGAATTTCCGTGCCCATGAGTGAGTGATAGCGGGCGACCGGCATCGGATTGGGCAAATTTTGAAACATCGCTTGTTGATCGTGTTCAATCTGCGACACCTTGCCGTGCAGAATTTCGCCAGCATGTACGATTTTGCCACCAAAGGCCTCGATAATCGCTTGATGTCCCAAACAGATGCCGATCATCGGCACTTTGCCTTTCAGCTCACGAATTAACGCCAGCAAATTGCCCGCTTCTGCCGGATTGCCCGGGCCGGGCGAAAGCGCAACAAGGGTATCCGGCTCGGCAAGTGCGGTTTTCAGCAGATGATCCAACTCGCTGTCATTACGGTAAATCACCACCTGATGCCCCAACACCCGAAATTGATCGACCAAGTTGTAGGTAAACGAATCAAAATTATCAATAAATACGATTTTCGCCATTTTGTTATCCAATGCTTAAGAGGTGTTACCTCAAATTTGTTTTGTACTATTAAACTAGTACAGTTAATTTTTGTCAAGGGGTTTCTGTCGGAAAGGAGGGGATTAAGTTGTTTCGGGAGAATAGGTTACAAGCACACAAGAAAACTCGATTTCTTGTGTGCGTTATTCGAATATACACACAAAAGTGCGGTTTTGTGTGTATAACTATCACCATTGTAAAACCGGTTTACGCCCGGTTTTGACGCAATCACGCAAATAGAGATTGATTAAGGTTTGATAGGGCATATTCATTTCTTTGGATAGTTGCTTAAAATAATCCACAGATTCATCATCAATCCGAATAGTAACCACTTTTTTACTTTTTAAATTTTTAGCATAGGGATTTTTGACAGCATTAGAAAAATCATATTCTGGTTTCATCGTAATTTTTTCCTATATTGTTCGGTTTCGTTTTTTGTTGCTAACCTTGCGGAGATAATCCGAATATTATTATCACGTTCGCAATGCACAACAACCAACATATTACTTACTTCGCTTAATCCTAATAACAGAAAGCGTTCTTCTAGAAATGAATGAGTTGGGTCTGGCTGTAATAGCGCATTATCATCGTAAAAAACACTAATAGCTTCTTCAAAGGTAATACCGTGTTTTTTATGATTGATTTTAGCTTTGTTACTATCCCATTCAAATCCATCAACAGTAAACATAGGTTATAATTCAAGCTCCTTTTTGTACATATATTGTATTTATGGTTGTTCAAAAAATCAACTTTATTGGCTTGGGTTATTCAGATTTGTTTGCACAATCGCATTAATCACCGCTCTTGCCTTATGCCGTGTTTCGTCCGCTTCCATTTGCGGATCGGAATCCAGCACTTCGCCGCAGCCGGCTTGGATGTGGGCGATGCCGTTTTGCACGAAAGCAGAGCGGATCACGATGCAGGTGTCGAAATTGCCGTCGGAGCTGAGGTAGCCGACTGCGCCGCCGTAGCTGTGGCGCTTCTGTTGTTCAAATTGGTAAATCAACTGCATCGCTTTGATTTTCGGGGCGCCGGTCAGCGTCCCCATATTCATGCAGGCTTGATAGGCGTGCAAGGCGTCCAGTTCGGGACGCAACTTGCCAACCACTCGTGAAACCAGATGCATAATGTGCGAGTAGCGATCCACTTGCATCAGCTCTTTCACTTGGCGGCTGCCGCTTTGACAAACTCGGGCAACGTCATTACGCGCCAAATCAACCAGCATCAAGTGCTCTGCCAACTCTTTTTTATCCAAACGCAGCTCCAGTTCCAAACGTGCATCCAGTTCCGGATCAATACGACCCTGTTGATCAAAACCGCGTGGGCGGGAGCCGGCAATCGGGTAGATTTCTAGCTGACGGCTGTCTTGGCTGTATTTTAACGCACTTTCCGGTGAAGCACCGAACAGAATAAAATCATCGTCGTGCATATAGAACATATACGGGCTTGGATTGGTGATTTTTAAACGGCGGTAGGTTGCCAACGGATTTGGGCATTCGATGGAAAAACGGCGTGACGGCACGATTTGGAACACATCGCCGACATAAATATGCTGTTTTAACCGCTCAATAATCTGCTTGAATTCGGGATCTTCAATATTGACACGAATATCGGTTGGCGCAGCTTGAATGGCTAACTGATCCTGAATTTGGCACAATTGCTGTTTGATTTTTTCAGCGCTTAAAGCCAAGTGCGGTTGTTGTTCAGCGCTAAAGCAGAAGGTTTGCAATGTTGCCGATTGTTGCTGGTGATCGAGCCGTAATAACTGTTCGGCTAAATAAAAACAGTAGTCTGGGCAGCTGATTTGATCGTCTTGCAGCGTGATATTGTCCATCGGGATAAATCCTGCCACCAGATCGTAGGCAAACAAACCGCCGAGATAAACCGCACTTTCAGGCTCGCTAAACAGTTGGTTAATCACACGCAAACCGTCAAATACCGTCGCCGCCTGTAATTTGTTGTCTTCGTCCAAATTAGGATCCAATTCGGCGAAAAGTGCGGTCAAATGATCATCATGTTCAGTATGCAAGGATTCCGCTAAACCCTGTAACGTTTTTGCAATGTGCGGTAATACTGCCTTTCCACTGGCAGTTAATGCGCTAAATGTGACGCTTTTATCCTGACAGGTGATTTTCAAAGCGCTGTTGATAAACAGCAAACTGGTCAGGCTGTTCTTGCTTTGAATCTCGGCAGATTCCAGCAACAGCGTATTGGTTTTATTTTGGCACAATGTAGCAAAAATGGCTGTTGGATCAGGGTGATAATCAACGGCTTGTTGGGTGATATGTATATACGGCATTAGAAATCCCATTCAGGTTTTATTTTTGTACTATTAAACTAGTACAAGGGGATTTGGTCAAGTTGTTTTTTATATTTTGGCAGAAATAGATAAATTAGCCAGTGCGGTTAAGTAGAAAAAAGTGGAATAGTGTATGATAATCCTTTAATTTATTGGCAATGGGATATTTATTAATAAGGGAAAACCATGTGGTCTGAAGTTTTAATCAATTACGGGGTGTTTATCCTCGAGGTGCTTACTGTTTTATTGGTGATTGCGGCGATTTTTGCTTTTATTGTTAGTTTGCGGCAAAAAGAGCAAAGTGCGGTCGGGGAGCTGAAAATTACCGATTTGGCGAAAAAGTATCAGGATAATCAGCAAAAATTAGCCGATTTTCGCTTGACTGATGAACAAGTGAAACAGCAAGAAAAAGCACGCAAAAAACAGCAAAAGTTGCAGGCTAAAGCGAACAAGCAAGCGGCAAAGAGCGGTCAAGAAGCTGAGCAAACAGCGAAACCTTGTGTGTATGTGTTGAATTTTAAAGGTGATATTCAAGCCAGTGGCACAGCGGCATTGGCGGATGAAATCAGTGCGATCTTGGCGGTGGCAAAAGCGGAAGATGAGGTGCTGCTGCGTTTGGAAAGTCCTGGTGGGGTGGTACACGGTTATGGTTTAGCAGCATCACAGCTAGCTCGCTTAAAACAAAAAGGCATCAAATTAACGGTTGCAGTCGATAAAGTGGCAGCCAGCGGAGGCTATATGATGGCGTGTGTGGCGGATAAAATTGTTTCTGCCCCGTTTGCGGTGATCGGCTCGGTCGGTGTGGTGGCGCAGATTCCGAATATTCACCGTTTACTGAAAAAACATGATGTGGATGTTGAGGTGATGACCGCTGGCGAATACAAACGCACCATGACGATTTTAGGCGAAAACACCGAAAAAGGACGCGAGAAATTCCAGCAGGAGCTGGAAGAAACCCATCAATTGTTCAAAGATTTTGTCGCCAATCACCGTCAAAACTTGGATTTGGAAAAAATCGCTACTGGGGAACATTGGTTTGGGCAGCAGGCGTTAGATTTGGGCTTAGTTGATGAAATCGCCACCAGTGATGATGTGATCTTAACGGCGTTGCAACACAAAGATGTGTTGGAAGTGAAATTCACCCAGAAAAAATCTTTAATGCAAAAAATCGGCAAGCAAGCAGAAGAGAGTAGCGATAATCTACTGCTGCGTTGGCTACAACGCAGCAATCGTAGCTTGTATTAACCTAACCGTACGTTGAGAAAATAGAGGTTATTGTAGCTTTGCCAATAACTTATCGATGCTCTTACACAGCAAAGTGCGGTTGTGGCGGTAGATGATATCATCATCATTCAGCTTCTCTGCGACGATGGTCTTGTGCAACAGATCCTGATAGTGTGCTTCGGGGTAGGTGATAATGCCGTCAACCGCACTTTTGTTATTAAGTTTTTGACCGATGGTTTTTTCTATCCAGTCAATCCGCTGTGCGAGTGAGAGTGTCGCAGCCGGGCTGTGTTCTACGCCTAGATTGTCAATAAACATAATTTTGGCGGCGGTGCTTTGCAGGGCTTGTGCGATTTCAGGCAACAGTAGTGGCGGCATAATACTGGTTAGAAAGCTGCCGGGACCCAGCAGAATCAACTCGGCTTGTTGCAAAGCGCTGACAGCTTCCGGCGTGGCGCTGACTTGTGGGATCAAAAACAGCCTTTTCGGCAGTTCGGTTAACTTGTCGATATTTACTTCGCCGACAACAGTGGCACCGGAGTGTAGCTTGGCGCCTAAGTGTACTGGCGTTTCCGACATCGGAATCAGATGACAACGCACGCGTAACAAAGTGCGGATCAAATTGACCCCCTCCAATGGACGAATTTTCATGTCTTCCAACGCTTTCAACATCAAATTGCCAAGATTATGCCCTGCCAAATCGCCATTACCGCTGAAACGGTACTCAAATAGTGCGGAGGCTGTGCTAGGCTCAGTGATAATTTGGTTAATACAATTGCGTAAATCGCCCCAAGCGATACCACCGTGTTGCAAGCGGATACGCCCGGTTGAGCCACCGTTGTCAGTGGTGGTGACAATGCCGGTCAACCGCTCTTTGAGAAAACCGAGCGAAGACATCAAACGTCCGAGACCGTGCCCGCCACCGATGGCGACCACTTGTTGTAATTGGTTGAGTTGCGTCAAATTATGCAGATGTGGGTTCATATAGTGTTTGTTTTTTATCTGATTTTGTCATTATTTCTGGGGCTTATTTGCATTATCCGCTAAATTAGCGCACTTTGAAACGTGGTCAGATCACAAATGCAGCAAATAGTCGCAATTACATCCATGCAGGGATTGCGCTTGCGGCTGGGAATGATAAAATTAAGCAAAATTTAACAACGCATATCACTCCGAGCTTGTCTCGCCTACGTTTGCAAGAATAGGGCAGCAAGCCTGTTAGCACAGTTGTTTTGTGCTACGCCGGATACGCTGGAAACGGCTTATCCGCTCGTGTTTAGAAAGGTGTCAGAATGCAGCAAATCCGAATACATAACATTCCGGTTGGTTTTGTGCCATTGCAACAAAATCAGCCTCAGCAGTTGGTTGACCGCTTTAAGCGGCAATACCAATATTTGCGTCTCTCCATCACCGACGTGTGTAATTTTAAGTGTAATTACTGCTTGCCGAATGGTTATCAACCGCAAAACAACAAACCGTCGTTTCTACAGTTGAACGAAATTCGACGTTTGATCAACGGCTTTGCGGCAATGGGAACCGAGAAAGTGCGGATCACCGGCGGCGAGCCGACGCTGCGCAAAGATTTCACCCAGATCATCGAAACGGTGCGTGCCAACGCTAAGATCAAAAAAATTGCGCTGACCACCAACGGCTATCGCATGGCGAAATCAGTGGCAGAATGGCGTGCAGCCGGGCTGGATGCGATCAATGTCAGCGTTGACAGTCTTGATCCGAAAATGTTCCATCAAATTACCGGTGAGAATCTGTTTCATCAAGTGATGGAAGGGATTGATAAAGCATTTGAGGCGGGCTATCAGCAAATTAAAGTCAATTCGGTGCTGATGAAAGGCTTGAACGATAAAGATTTTGCGGCATTTTTAGCCTGGATTAAACATCGTCCGATCGAGATGCGTTTTATCGAATTAATGCAAACCGGGGAAATGGATCACTTTTTTGATCGTCACCATTTGTCCGGTTCAGTGCTGATGGAACAGTTGCTGCAAAACGGCTGGCAGCTGCAAAACCGTGCGATAACTGATGGACCGGCTAAGGTGCTGAAGCACCCGGATTACCAAGGGGCAATCGGTTTGATTATGCCCTATTCCAAAGATTTCTGCGCCGATTGCAACCGCCTGCGTGTCTCTGCCAAAGGGCAGTTGCACCTCTGCTTATTTGGGGAAGAGGGGGTTGAACTGCGTGATTTGCTGCAACAGGATTGGCAGCAAGCCCCGTTGCAGGCAAGGCTCTTCTCGGCGTTGCAGCAAAAACGCGAACATCACTATCTGCATCAAGGCGACAGCGGAGTGCGACCGCACTTGGCGTCGATTGGCGGTTGAATTATCAATATCGGGCGAATGTCCGACCTATCTTAAAGAGAATGTATGCAGCAATTTACCCATATCAACAGTAACGGCGAAGCCAATATGGTCGATGTCGGCAACAAAGCTGAAACCGTGCGTGAAGCCCGTGCCGAAGCGCTGGTGACCATGTCGGCACAAACGTTGCAGATGATTTTAAATGGCGATCACCATAAAGGCGATGTGTTTGCTACCGCCCGCATTGCCGGTATTCAAGCAGCAAAACGCACATGGGAACTGATTCCGTTGTGCCACCCGTTGTTACTCACCAAAGTTGAAGTCAATCTGACCGCACTTCCAGCAACCAACCAGGTGCGGATAGAAAGCCTGTGCCGTTTAAGCGGCAAAACCGGTGTGGAAATGGAGGCGCTGACGGCGGCTTCGGTGGCAGCGTTGACGATTTACGACATGTGCAAAGCGGTGCAAAAAGACATTGTGATTGAGCAAGTGCGGTTGCTGAGCAAAAGCGGCGGTAAGTCGGGCGATTTTTCGGTTGAGGGAAAAAATGATTAAAGTATTGTTCTTTGCGCAAGTGCGAGAGTTGATCGACACTGACGAGCTGCAACTGGAAGCGGAGTTTGCCACTGCTGAAGCGTTGCGCCAATATTTGGCAGCCAAAGGGGAGAAATGGGCGTTGGCACTGCAAAGCGACAAATTGCTGGTGGCAATCAACCAAACGTTGATGCCACTGGATAGCCTACTTCAAAATGGCGACGAAATTGCCTTTTTTCCGCCAGTGACTGGGGGATAACGGTGCAGACAAACATGGCAACAGAAATTCGGGTTGCGGTACAAACCGCAGAATTTGATCAAAGTGCGGTTTACCAATGGTTATCTGAGCCGAAAAGCAGTGGGGCTGTTGTACTGTTTATCGGCAAAGTACGCGAGATGAATCTGGGTGACAGTGTAGAAAAACTTTATTTGGAGCATTACCCGGCAATGACGGAAAAAGCACTGAACGAGATTGTAGCCCAGGCTTGCCAACGCTGGGAAATGCAACGAGTGCAGTTGATCCACCGTGTCGGAGAGTTGCAAACCGGCGATGAAATCGTCTTGGTTGGCGTGAGTTGCAAGCATCGTGGCGATGCCTACCAAGCCAATGAATTTATTATGGACTACCTAAAAACCCAAGCGCCATTTTGGAAAAAAGAGTTGACCGATAATGGCGAACGCTGGATCGAAGAGCGGGCAAGTGACAAACATGCGGCGGCGAAGTGGTAATGGCGCTATTTACTGCCAATCCTCTTACTGCCAATCCTCATAGCTTAATTGTTCGATTCGTTGGAATGCTTTTGTGTTGTAAGTAATCAAGATAAGTTGATTACTTATTGCCTGTGCGGCAATTAAAGTGTCATAGCTGCCGATAGGTGTGCCTTTTTGCTCTAAAGAGGCTCGAATTTGCCCTGCTATTTGGGCGTCATCGTTGCTGAAGGCAAGAACTTCAAAAGGCAATGTTTCTAATTTTGCGCGATTTTGCTGTTTGCGTTGACTTTTCTCCACACCATAATAAAGTTCATACATAACAATACTTGATAACACAAAATCACTAGGCTGATGTGCTCTTAATTGTTGATGAAATGCAGTGTTATTTTTTAATAGTGCAATAACAGCGTTAGTATCCAATAGGAATTTCATTATCAAAAATCCCAGTCTCGTTCGGGTTCTAACAGGGCATTTCTATTTTCTAAAACCGCACTTTCTAAACTGGCGTCAAATTCGCCAAGCTGATCTAGCCACGACCAATCGGTTATGATAGGTTCAAGAATGACTTGGTTTCCTTTACGTTTGATACTAACTTTATCACCATGAAAACGAAACGCTTTTGGCAATCGTAGTGCCTGTGAATTACCGCTCCAAAATAATTTAGCTGTTGTCATTTGATGATTCCCCCTACAAAATATAGATACAAAAAGTATCTATTATTTTATTTGTAAGGACAATATATGAAATCAAAAGGCTACCTATCGCGGTAGCCTTCGGTAATGATACCAGCGTTTAGAACTTATAAGACAGATTGCCGACTGCACTGATACCTTCAGCGTAGTAGCAGTAATAGTCACAGCCCGCTAAGTATTTACGGTTGCCGAGGTTGTCGATATTCACTTGTGCAGCCAAGTTCTCGGTGATCTGATAGCGTGCGAATAAGTCAACCACGGTTGATGACGGCACTTGATAGCCGGAATACAGCGAACCGCTAGCAGTGACGCTTTTGCCGACATAGCGGATTCCGACACCGGCGTTTAATTTATCGCTAAATTGATAAGCAACCCGGGTCGATAGCGTATGTTTAGGGATTAAAGCGGTGTTGGTTTTGCTACCGTTAGCATTTTCTGTCACGGAACGTACATAGGTATAAGCCAACAAGGTTTGCAATTTCTCGGTCACATTCAAGTTGGCTTGAACTTCAACACCTTTACGTTTAATTGGGTCTGCACTGCTGACAGTAGCCCCAGTTCCTTGATTCACCAAAGCGCCTTTGTCTTTTGCTTGGAACAACGCAACGGAAATCGTACCGTCAACCCACTCAGGCATATATTTGATACCCACTTCATGCTGTTTGGTGATATTCGGTTTGTACAAGGTCGCATTGCCGCTCAGACCTGTTGGCACACGGAAAGATTCGGTATAAGCATAGTAAGGATTTAATCCGAGATCATTAAAATACATCACCGAGCCGGAATATGATGTGTGATTTTTACGCACATTTTGTTCGCTGGCAAGCTCACTATTACGCACGCGATCGTGGCGAACACCGGCGCTCAGCCCGATGGTATCCCATAAAATGGCATTGTCTTGTAAGTAGAAACCGCTTTGACGGGATTTGATTAAAACGCGTGGCGCATTGATGGTTGCGGCAGTGCCGTAGCTGGCGGCAGGATCATACACATTCACCATGCCTTGAGTGCCAAACAGGGTATACAGCGAATCAAATTTTTGATTGCGATAATCCATCCCGGCAACCAAGGTGTTGTTAATCACCTCATTGCTGTATTTCCAGCTCAAGCGGTTATCAACGCTATGGCTTTTTGCAGTACCGTTGTTATAAACCACGGCACGGGCAACTTCATAATTGGATTGTGCTAATGGAATTGGATTCCAATTTGCATCATAACCTGACGGATAGGCATAAGCCCCACGATGACGGTTATCAATGATTTGATAGCGGTAGTTTTGGCTGAAGCTCAAGCCGTTGCCAAAGTCGTGGTTAAACTCATAGCCTACGCTTTTGCTGATGCTTTTTTCGTCATCTTGGGTTGGATCACCTAAATTAGCGTGGCTGGAGATTCTGCCTTTTGCGGTTGGAATCAGCGTGCCGTCCTGCGGTAAGAAGTTTGAGCTTGGCACGCCGACAGTTTTTAAATAGCTCGTTAATACGGTTAAATTGGTTTTGTCGGAAATATCCCAAGCCAGTGATGGGGCGATATAATAGTTTTCTGACCAAGTGCCATTCCACTCTCCATCAGCGTGGCTGTAGCGGCTGACTAAACGATAGCGCAAGCTGTCATCGCTGTTTAAGCTGCCGGTATAATCCGCAGCGATACCACGTTGGTTTTTATTACCGAAGTGAGTGCTGATTTCACCTTTACCGATGTTTTCTTTGTTTGGGCGTTTAGTGATGTAGTTGATCAAGCCGCCAGCATTTGAAGCACCGAAAGCCATTGAGTCAGAGCCTTTGATGACCTCTACGCCTTCAACGCCGTACATCTCTACTTGTGGGGTAAAGAAACCCTGCGATAGTGCCGGCATGCCGTCGATGGCTTGGCTTGCTTCAGTACCACGCACACGGAACCAGTTGGTATTGGTATCGCTGCCGAAAACTTGGTTGGTAAAACCGGCTTGGTAGCGTGCGATTTCATCGGCTTTTTCAATACCTTGAGCGGTTAAGGTTTGGTTGTCCAAAACGGTGGCAGATTTTGCTTGATTGAATGGTTGTACATCCAACTTATTCATGCTGCCCACTACATTAATCTCTTCCAACATTTCACCGGCTTGGGTTTCGGCAAGTGCTGGGTTCAGGCTGAGCAAAAGTGCGGTTGTCAACGCAGAATAGTGAAAGGTTTTGTTTTTCATCAAGTTGTCCTCAAATGTTCATAAAAAACGGCAGGTGGTTATACCCGGCGCATAATCAATAGAAAATAACTGCCGCCGAGTAGGGTTGCCACCAGTCCGGCAGGAATTTCATATGGAAACAGTAGTTGCCGACCGAGCCAGTCGGCAGTTATCATCACCGTGGCGCCGATCAGCGCAGCGGCAAGAATTTGTGATTTTGGTTTGTGGAAACCGAGATAATGTGCCAAGTGCGGTGCCAGCAGTCCGATAAAACTGAGCGGCCCAACCACCAAGGTGGCGCAAGCGGTGAGAACCGCACTTAATAAAATAAAGATCCAGCGGGCTTGCTGCATATTCAAGCCAAGCGCTTTTGCCACCACGGCTTGCAGGCTGAGCAGATCGAGCCAGCGGCTGAAAACCAAGCCGACAGCGAGTAGCAAAAGTGCGGTCAGGCTTAAGCCGAGCGCCAATCCGCTTTCGGCATAGTAGGTAGAGCCGCTGGTCCAGCTCAACAACTGTTGGATGCGGAAGTCGCCACTGGCAAGCAAGATGCGCTGTACCGCATCAAACAGTGCAGCAAGGCTGATCCCTGTCAGCAAAATGCGTTCCGGCAACATGCCGCTGCGTCCGTTGATCATCATCACAATCAACAACACCACCAATGCCCCACAGATACCGGCGATCCACAGGTTCTGCTGGGTCAGTTGACTGAAACCAAAAATGACCAGCAGCACTCCGAAACTGACGCCGGAGGTGATCCCTAGCAGTTCAGGGCTTGCCATCGGGTTGAAACTCAGGCGTTGCAATAATACACCGGCGAACGACAACATTATTCCGGCGGCGAGAGCATACAACAGGCGTGGATAACGAAGTTCTAGCACCGTGTCGTTCAATGCACTGAACGTCCAGCCGTCGGCACTGTTGCCGATGAACAGAGCGAAAAGTGCGGTTAAAATAAATAGTAGGCTTAACGCTAACCAAGTGCGGTGTGTCATCATTTTATTGATGCTCAGGAAATCAGTAGAAGATTGCAGCCGCCCGCTGTGCGGCAGGTTTTTAAACATCAGCCATAAGAGTAACGGCGTGCCCAATACGGCGGTGACTGCACCGGTCGGGAGTTGAATTTGGTAATATTGGCTGATGAGCTGCAATCCTAAATCGGTAATCAGCAATAAAACAGCGGATAAATAGGCACTTTGCAACAACTGTCCTCTGAACGTGCGAATGCCCAGTTGGCGGCTGATGGTGGTGGCAGCTAAACCGATAAAACCCAGCATACCGACACGGCTGATCACAATTGCAACCAAATAAGCAGAGAGCAGCAAGCCGATAAAACGAATCCACTGTACCGGTACGCCGAGACTTTTGGCATTACTGTCATTTAAGGCAAGAATGGCAAGCGGACGCTGTAGCATGGCTAACATTACTAGCGCCGGAATCAATAACCAAAATAGTTGAATGCTGTCGAGCCAGCTCTCTTGCAGCAGTGAGCCTGCACCCCAGATCATCAAGCCGCGTGATTCTTCCGGGTAGAACAACATTAAGGTGGCAGAGAGCGAGCCTAAATATAGATTCACCACTAAACCGGCGAGGATCATAATCAGTGGCGATAAATTTTTGCGCCATGCCAATAAAAAAACCAGTGCCAGTGCCGCGAGTGCGCCTAAAAAGGCAATAAGTGTGCTGCCGAAATGTAAAATCGACGGAAAGAACAGGGTACAACTAAACAGTAGGAATTGAGCACCACTGCTGACTGCCAAAGTGTTGTCGGAGGCAAGCGGGTTATTGACGACCTGCTGCAACAACAGGCTTGCCAAGCCAAGTGCGGTGCCGGCTAATAGTGCGATCGCGATCCGTGGCAGAGTATAATTTTGTACCAATAGCAGATCGAGCGACGAGCTATTGTGCTGTAACAATTCTGTCCATGATCCTGGCTGCGGCAGTTGCAGCTTTAATAGCCAGCCGCCGAGCAAAATAGTGAGTAACAGTAATGTGATATTCAGCAGCAGCGGACGGCTTACCATGGTTCACCTCCCTGTTGCAAAGCGTCGGCTAATGCCAGTGCGAAACGTTGTGCTGACGGCAGTGCGCCAAAAGTCCAAATGGCGGGCAACACGATCGGATCTTTCGATAGTGGCAGATGCTGCCAAAGGGTGTTGTGTTCAAGTGCGGTCGGCACATTAACCGGATAGGGTTTAATCACGATTAAGCGCGGATTATCTTTAAATTCAGCTAGCTGGTTGATGCCGATATTGGTTGAGCCCCACAGCGTAACCGGCGCTGTCCAAGCGTTATGAAATCCCATTTGCCGAATCGCAGCACCAAATAGGCTGTTTTCGCCATATACCCGCAAATGGCGGCTATCAATAAACTGTACCAACAGCAAAGTGCGGTTTTGGTAAGACGTTAATTGGGTTTTGAGTTGCGCAAAAAGTTGTTCTGTCTGCTGAATCAAGCTTTCTGCACGCTGCGGCTTAGCGATCAATTTTGCCAATTCACGGGTGGCTGCCAGCTGATTTTGCCAAATTTCCCCTTCACGATAGAAATTGACTTCGTCTACTTGCTGCCGCCGGTCAGCATGTTGCAAAATCGGTGTTAAGTTGCTGAACATTGCACTGTTGATAAACCGATCCGGTTGTAATTTGGCTAACAGTTCTTGATTGGGTTGCAATCGTGTGCCTAAATCCAGCGTATGTGGCGGCAGCTCCGGCACCGAAACCCAAGTGCGGTAGCTCTCAGCATCGCCGACAGCGATTGGTGGCTGTCCAAGTGCCAATAACGTTTCTGCCACGGTCCAGTCAAGGGTCGCTACCTTCAAATCGGGCGAGTTAACTTGGGCAAAAGTGCGGTAACTGCACAACATCAGTAGCGCAAGTGACAGGCGCAACAGCGCAGATTTTTTCATTCCAATCTCCGCTTAGAAAAAGGCGACCGGCACAGCAGAAACCGGATGGCGAATGACGTTTAAGCCGATGCCGTAGATCGCCTGCAAATTAGTTTGAGTCATCACAGTTTGCGGTGCACCTTGCATTAACAATTTGCCACTGTGCAGGGCAATCAGGTGGTCACAAAAGCGTGCTGCAAGATTGACATCGTGAATCACAATCACCACCCCGATATTCAATTGACGTGCCAGTTGTTGAATAAGCTGCATTACTTCCACCTGATGGGCAATATCCAGTGCGGCGAGCGGTTCGTCTAACAGCAGAAAGCGACTTTGTTGCGCCAAGAGCATTGCCAACCAAATGCGGGAACGTTCCCCACCCGAAAGGGTTTCCACCAATTGATCGGCAAAAGCTTCGGTGTGGGTCAGATTTAAGGCGCTTTCAACGGCGTCGTGATCTTTCTGTTTATTGCGCCCGAATAAGCCGTTCCAAGCATAGCGCCCCATTTGAATCAGTTCTCGAGCGGTCAAATTGGCGGCGGTAGGTAGCTGTTGCGGCAGATAGGCAACTGCTCGCGCAAATTCACGGCTTCCCCAACGGCTGATTTCGCGATCTTGCAGCAGTAGTTTTCCGCTACTACAAGCTTGTTGATTGGCGAGCAGTTTAATCAAAGTCGACTTGCCGGAGCCATTATGACCGATCAAACCATAAACCTTGCCGATTTCAAAGGTTAAGTCCGTCGGTTGCAATAAAGTGCGGTAACCACGCTTTTGGCTTGGCGTATCAATGCTTGGAATACAATAAGCGACTTGCTCCAGTTTAAACACGATCTTTTTCCATCACGAAGGTCAAAGTCGCAATTCTAATTGAAAACTATTCCTCTTTCAATGTATGACTGACAAAATTTTTACGCTTTTTGAAGTGAAGGAGATTGTGATGGATTATAAAATTGGCTCGATGGTGGCGACAATATTTTGCCAAATACGGCGTAACACAGACCATTGTCCAACCTGTTGTTGGGTGATGGCAATAGACTGGGCGGTATAATCTTGCTGACGTTGGTAAATGGCTGCGGTGAGTTCGTTGTCTTGCAAAAGAATATTATTTTCATAATTTAAATTAAAGCTGCGCAGATCCAAATTGGTAGAGCCGATATAACTGATTTTGCCGTCAATGGTGAGCGTTTTGGCGTGCAGTAACCCGTTTTTGAATTCATAAATCGCTATACCGGCTTGTAGTAATCGACGGTAGTGGCTGCGACTGGCAGCTGAAACCACCCAAGAGTCGTTACGTTGCGGAAAAATTAAACTGACTTTCACGCCACGCCAAGCAGCGGCACAAATGGCTTCAATGGTGGTGTGATCCGGCACAAAATATGGCGTTGACAAGGTGATCTCATGTTGAGCACTGTGAAATAGAGTGACGAATAATTGTGGGCAGGAATCTTTACGTTCGGTCGGACCATCGCCGACCACTTGCGCCGCAAAGCCTGATGTATTCGTTGAAATTTGCTCAACTATACTGTCTTTATCGCTTATGCTGTCTTTACCGCTTGGTAGCTCGTCAAGTGCGGTTTTGCCGGTCGCCACGAGCCAGTCGCTAGTAAATAAAATCTGCATTTGTTGTGCTACTGCACCTTCAAAACGCAGCAAAATATCGACCCAAGGGGCAAAACGGGCTTTGACTCTAAATTCCGGATCAGCACAGTTTTGGCTGCCGCAATAGACTATTTTGTTATCAATTAAGGTGATTTTGCGGTGGTTACGCAAGTCTAAACGACCAGTGATGATGGTTTTAAGCGGGTGGTCAATCGGAAAAGAGATTGCCAGTTGCACGCCGGCAGCTTGCATTTGTTGCCAATAGCTGGAGCGAACAAATTGCCGTGATCCCAAACCATCCACCATCACCCGACAGGTTACGCCACGCTTTGCGGCACGAATCAAGGCATTGGCAAGATTGATACCGGTGTGATCGGCCAACCAGATGTAATATAAAATATCAATATTGTGTTGTGCCTGTTCGACATCGTTGAGCAGCCGTGCTCTAGCTTGGTCAGCATTGGGCATCAGTTCGGCACGGTTGTTGGGCAGCGTATGGAAACCGTTAATTGAGGCGGCATACGCGAAAGCCGCCCGATAAGGCAGATCAATTTGCGACTCGTTTTGTTGTCTTGTACTAATGAGTTGCGGAAAATTAAGCCGCATTTCGGCAAAGATCGCATGGTATTTTTTGCTGATGGCTTGACCGATATTGTTCTCCCCAAACAACCAATATAGCCCGGCGCCGAAATAAGGAAAAATAATTAAAATGACAAACCACGCCAAACGACTTGTTGCTTCCAGATCATCGCGCAGCAAGATTCGGATTGAAAAGACAACAACTAGACAGATATGCAAGGTCAATAACAACATAGCGGCTCCAAAATTAGATGATGACACAACCAGATAAATATTGAAAAAGGCGAAATCCCCGATTTTATTGTTGCAGCTGAAAGGTTAAACTACCGCCAAGTGCATGCGCATAACGTGAAAGTGTAGTCAAGGTTGGTGAAACGATGCCTCGTTCTAACCGACTAATATTCTTGACATTAATACCTGATTTTTCAGCAATATCGGATTGAGTCAGTCTCAATTCAAGCCGTGCGGCTTTCAGCATTGCAACTAATTTACGCCGCTCTTCAAGTACATCATATTCAGCCGCAAATTCAGGATCTTTCATCAATGTTTTTTTTACATCGGCAAGCGATACTAATTCAAGTTCAGGATCTTTGCTCATTTTTCAGCTCCTTTTGTAATTTATCCATTCTGTTGTAGGCTAATTCAAGAGTCTTCTTCGGGGTTTTTTGGGTTTTCTTCTGCACAATATCCTTCCCCTTATGGCGCAAGTTTGCAACTTGTGCCTTTTTACCTTTGATTGACTAGCAAAATCTAAGTATTGTTACTATTTTTTCAGTACAAGTTACAAACTTGCGCTATCTGTGGGGTTAAATATTCAATTTGGCAACTGCATTATAGTTATGAAAACGAGCGTAAGGGCTTAATTTTTCTCCGTGTTTTAGCTCAAATAGTGCATCGTACCAATAAGCGACTAATGCTCTTCGAACACCTCTAAGCTTTAAAAATTCTAAAGTTGTACTAAAATCACCTTCAAAAGAAACGGTTACAGCTCTAGGTAATGCAGTTTTATAGTAACTTTTATCAACTATGCCATTATAGTTTTTTAGCCATAGTAAGACTTCAGGGAAGTCTAAAATAAGCTGATCTACTAAAATCATATGTGTAGACGGTGCATTTTTTCTGCTTAATGTACTATATCCCACTTCATGAGAACCAATGCTGAGAGTAAAATAACGCCCTGCATTGGTAGATGGAAATAATGTCAGTGCCCACATGCCTTGGTAATCTAAAAAATACTTTAAACCAGATATGGCAAATAACTCTTGTAAATATTTGTAGAAAAGCTCATCAGTAAACATTCTATCAACTTTTGGCTTATATAGAATATAGCTTTCATCTAGGTTATTTAGAATATTGCGCGCCTCCTTTTCTGATATATAAAATAATTCTTTCTGCTTAATCATTTGAGTATTTAATTTATGTCGAAAAGTGTAATGTAAGGCGTGCTCGACAGTTCTCCAATCTGAAACATGGCGAAAATCAATTAAATGCCATGCCCCTAAACCCCTATAGGGTTCGGTATTATTAATTTCTTTTATTCGTTTTATTGGTGGGTAAGCAGTTCCCCCAATTTTTATACAATCGGAATTTTTTGAGGATAAAATGTAGATATAGCCTTGCTTTTTTATAGATTGCATGAATTTAAACTCAAAGATAGTAATATATGTGTTTTGGTTACAAAAAAGCAGATTACATGACTGTAATCTGCTTATGTTTGTAATGCCGCTATTTTTTATAGCACTTTAACAATACTTTCACACAGATAATGAATATTGTCTTCGGTGATACCGGCGACGTTGATGCGACCGGAGCGCACGGCGTAAATAGCGAATTCGTCTTTCAGGCGATCCACTTGTTCCGGGCTGAGGCCGCTGAATGAGAACATGCCGTTTTGTTCGATGATGAAAGAGAAATCTTGCTCAGCGCCGTATTCCTTCAACAGATCAACGAATTTTTGGCGCATGGTTTTAATGCGTTGGCGCATTTCTGCCAGTTCGGCAATCCAGTCGGCTTTCAGTTCTGCATCGCCCAATACCAGAGCTACCGCACTTGCACCATGCGAAGATGGGTTGGAATACAGGGTGCGGATAATCGATTTCACTTGGCTGAATGCAGTTTCGGCAGTGGCTTGATCGGCAGCTACCAGCGTAAATGCACCGACCCGTTCATTGTATAAACCGAAGTTTTTCGAGAACGAGCTGGCGACCAGTAATTCTTTATGATTAGCGGCAAAGGCACGCAAGCCTTGTGCATCTTCGTCCAAACCGTTGGCTAAACCTTGATAGGCGAAGTCAAACAGCGGCAACCAACCGTTTTTCAGCGACATTTCGGCTAATTGTTGCCATTGCGTCGGAGTCGGGTCGATTCCGGTCGGGTTGTGGCAGCAGCCGTGCAACAACACCACATCGCCTTCGCTGGCGTTGCTGAGATCGGCGATCATGTTGTCCCAATCTAGAGCACGGGTTTCTTCATTATAGTAACGGTAGTTGCGGATGGTGATGCCGACGGCGTTGAAGATCGCATTGTGGTTTGGCCAAGTCGGGGCGCTGATCCAGACGTTTTGCGCATTGGTTTGGCGTTTGATAAATTCTGCCGCGACACGCAATGCGCCGGTTCCGCCCAGGCTTTGTGCGGTTTTGGCTCGTTTGCTATTGACGATTTCACTGTTTTCGCCGAATAACAAGGCTTGGGTGAATTGGTTATAGGCGGCAACGCCATCAATCGTCAGGTAATTTTTGCTGTTTTCACTTTCCAAAAGGCGTTTTTCTGCCGCTTTCACCGCTTTTACGATGGGCGTTAGGCCGTTGGCATCTTTGTATACGCCGATACCCAAGTTGATTTTGTTGGCACGGGTTTCGGATTTAAACGCTTCGCCTAGCCCTAAAATTGGATCGGCGGGAGCGGCTTGGATTTTTTCAAACATAGTGAGTTCCTTTGATGTTGTGAATGTTATTATAAAATGAAGTCTTTATTTATACTGATTTTTAATGCAGATAACAATCTTAAAAACTAAAAATCAGCTTAATTTGCTTATTGCCCATGCCAAGCCGGAATGGTAATCCTCAGGCAGTAAATCTTCCAATCGGCGCAGATTTTCAACTAACACGTTTTTGTTCGGGTGTGAGAGGTTGATATGCCCGACTTTGCGCCCCGACCGCACTTCTTTGCCGTACCAATGCAGTTGGCTAAACGGCAGGTTCAGCCATTGCGGATGATGTTCCGTGCCGATTAAATTCACCATTACACTCGGCATAAAAATCTCCAACTGCGGTGTCGGCAGGTTGAGCAGCGCACGCAGATGCAATTCAAATTGGCTGACCGAACACCCCAGTTGTGTCCAGTGTCCGCTGTTGTGAACCCGAGGCGCTAGTTCGTTAATCAGCAGTTTGTCGCCGATCACAAAACACTCCATCGCCATCACGCCGATATAGTCCAGTTTGTGCATGATAGCGCTGAGCATGGCTTCGGCTTGTGCCTGCAAAGTGCGGTCAACACCAAGTTGTACGCTGTAGCGCAGAATACCGTTTTGTTGCAAGTTGTGGGTGACAGGGTAGAAGCGGGTTGTGCTGTCGCTGAAACGGGCGCCGACCAGCGAGACCTCATAATCAAACGGAATAAAGGCTTCGGCGATTACCTCGCCGAACAGATCATCAGTGATCAGATCACGGTTATCGGCAGTCACAATCCATTGTCCACGTCCGTCATAGCCGCCGCTGCGGCGTTTCACCACCACTTTTTCGCCGACTTGCTGAAATATTTGCCCCCATTGTTCGGCAGAATTTAGCGGTTGCCATGGTGAGGTTGGTAAATTGAGCTCGTCTAACAACGATTTTTGTGAATAGCGATCAGCCAATAAGCCAAAGACATTGCGGTTGATAAAATTCGGATGGGAAGCCAGTGCGGTGGTGAGTGGCGTGATTTGCCAACGCTCGATTTCAGCAGTGATGATTGCGTCAGGTTCAATTTCAAAAAGGGGAGCGGCAAAGTCTAACGGCTGCACCCCAATATCCAATGGGGCGCCAGCATAACGCAACATGCGTCCCAATTGTCCGTTGCCTAACACATAAACCGATGGATAAATGGCACTTTTTTGCATGGCGCTTTCCTTATAGTAAACGGGGATCGGGATTATCTAACACCGCTTGGGTCTGTTGCGCACGAAATTGCTGTAAGCGTTGCGTCAGTGCAGTATCGTGGTTGGCTAAAATCTGCGCCGCCAGTAAACCAGCATTGGCAGCGCCTGCGGCACCGATTGCCAAGGTGCCGACCGGAATACCTTTCGGCATTTGCACGATAGAATACAGGCTGTCGATTCCGCTCAGCACCGCACTTTTCACCGGCACACCCAACACCGGCACAAGGGTTTTGGCAGCGATCATCCCTGGCAGATGTGCAGCACCGCCGGCACCGGCGATAATCACCTGATAACCGTTGCTCGATGCTTGTTCGGCAAAACTGAATAATTTATCTGGCGTGCGGTGGGCAGAGACGATTTCCACATGGTAAGGCACTTGCAGTTGATCCAATACATTGGCGGCTTCGATCATGGTTGACCAATCACTTTGCGACCCCATTACGATGGCGATTTTGGCAGACATAAAGTTGATAATTCCCTCTGTTTGCGGTTGAAGTTGCGATGGAACGGCGTTGGTTTTACGCTGAAAAGTGCGGTAAGGATAACATGATTTCAACAGAAATTAAGTCCTGTGCGCTACCTTGAGAAAATATTTTATCTTTTTTAATCGGATAACGGGGATTCGATTGCAACTTGACGGAGAAAATTCTATTCTTACGGGCTAAAACACGCATAATAAATACTACGGAGCAGACGATGTCAGCAAAAGCAAAATACAGAAAAGATTATAAAAAACCGGACTATACTGTCACTGATATTTTTCTTGATTTTCAATTGGATCCCCAACATACCCGCGTTGTCAGTAAATCACAAGTTGCGCGTTTGAACTCTGAGGCACAGCAGCTGCGGTTGGACGGACACGGTTTTCAGTTTGCTTCGATCAAATTAAACGGACAGCCGTTTACGACTTATCAGCAAGATGCAGAATCGCTGCAATTGGATCTCAGCGGCTTAAATCTCGATCATTTTGAGCTGGAAATCGAAACGCTTTTAAAACCGGCGGAAAATACCTCGTTGCAAGGTTTATATCAATCCGGAGACGGTTTCTGCACCCAGTGCGAAGCAGAGGGCTTTCGTCAAATCACCTATATGCTGGATCGCCCCGATGTGTTGGCTCGCTATACCACGCGGATTACCGCAGATAAAACCCAATATCCGTTTTTATTGTCAAACGGCAACCGTGTCGCCACCGGCGATATGCTTGACGGGCGCCATTGGGTCGAATGGCAAGATCCATTCCCGAAACCGAGCTATCTGTTTGCCTTGGTCGCGGGGGATTTTGACCTGCTGCAAGACCGTTTTATCACCAAGAGCGGTCGCGAAGTAGCGTTGGAGCTGTACGTGGATAAAGGCAATCTGAATCGCGCCGATTGGGCGATGCAGAGCCTGAAAAAATCAATGAAATGGGACGAAGAACGGTTTGATCTGGAATATGATTTGGATATTTACATGATCGTGGCGGTTGATTTTTTCAATATGGGCGCAATGGAGAACAAGGGCTTGAATGTGTTCAACTCCAAGTTTGTGTTGGCAAATCCAGCAACCGCAACCGATGAAGACTATCATAATGTTGAAGCGGTGATCGCCCACGAATATTTCCACAATTGGACTGGCAACCGTGTGACTTGTCGTGACTGGTTCCAGCTCAGCTTAAAAGAGGGGCTGACCGTGTTTCGCGATCAAGAATTCTCCTCTGATACCGGCTCAAGAGCGGTGCAGCGGATCAATAACGTCAAAATTCTGCGCACGGTACAATTCGCTGAAGATGCCGGCCCGATGGCACACCCGATTCGTCCGGAAAAAGTAATTGAAATGAATAACTTTTATACTGTCACCGTGTATGAAAAAGGTTCGGAAGTGATCCGTATGCTGCACACGTTATTAGGCGAAGTGCGGTTTCAACAGGGCATGAAATTGTATATTACCGAAAATGACGGCAAAGCAGCGACCTGCGAAGATTTTGTGTCGGCAATGGAGCGTGCATCCGGCGTGGATTTAACGCTATTCCGCCGTTGGTACAGCCAATCCGGTACGCCGGAATTGACGATCAGCGACGAGTATGACGAACGTAACCATGTTTATCGTTTGCATGTGTCGCAACTGACGGCGCCAACCCACGATCAATTGGATAAAATTAACCTGCATATTCCGTTGAAAATTGAGTTATATGATCCACAAGGCAAACCGCAGGAGCTGCAAAGCGAAAACGGCTTGGTTAGTAATGTGTTGGATATTGTGCAACATCACCAAACCTTTGAATTCCATCATATTTACGTGCGGCCTACTCCAGCACTGTTGTGTGATTTTTCAGCACCGGTAAAACTGGATTATGCTTATACGGATCAACAGCTGCTGCTTTTGCTGCGCCATGCTAAAAATGATTTTATCCGTTGGGACGCCGCACAAATGCTGCTGTCGAATGAATTGCGTCAAAATCTGCAACGCCAACAAAACGGGGAGGCGATGCAAATTAGTCCGCTATTGCTGGATACTTTCCAGTCCATTTTAGAGCAATATCAACAAGATGTGGAATTGACAGCATTGATGTTGACCTTGCCGAAAGAGACCGAATTTGCCGAGCAGTTTAAAGTGATCGACCCTAGTGGTATCCATCAGGTACGTAAATTCTTGCAGAAGAGTATCGCCGAATATTTGAAAGCGTCATTGTTGAAAATTTATCATCGGATCGACCTGCCTGAATATCGCATTGAACGGCAGGACATTGCCTTACGCAGCCTGCGCAATGTTTGCTTAAGTTATTTGGCGGTGACGGAATTTGGTAATGCGTTGGTTAATACGCATTATCTGCATGCTAACAATATGACCGACACACTTGCCGCACTGGCGGCAGCGAGCAGCGCTGCACTACCGTGCCGCGATAATTTATTGACGGATTTTGAACACAAATGGGCGCATGACGGCTTGGTGATGGACAAATGGTTCGCGTTGCAAGCCACACGTCCGGACGAAGATGTGCTGCAAAATGTAATGAAATTAATGGATCACTCAAGTTTCAAATTCAACAATCCCAACCGATTGCGGGCGTTGGTGGGCAGTTTTGCCAACCAAAACCCGAATGCTTTCCATGCGATTGATGGCTCAGGCTACCGCTTTTTGGTTGAGGTGCTGATAAAATTAAACCGCAGTAATCCGCAAATCGCTTCGCGCTTAATTGAGCCACTGATTCGATTGGGACGCTACGATGCGCAACGCCAAACCCTGATGAAACGTGGCTTGGAACGCTTGGCAAAAATTGAAAATTTGTCGAAGGATCTGTTTGAAAAAATCGAAAAAGCGTTAGAGTAACGGTTTTGTTATGTTTTCGGTTAAAAACTGTGCTTTAAAATTGTGCTTAATTAAAATAGAGGCTGGATAATATGTATTCTTTCATCAAAAAAGGCTTGTTTTCACTGGATGCCGAGCAGGCACATAATGTTACCTTGAAAACACTGGGCATGATCGGTAAAACTCCGGCAAAATACTTGCTACAGACCACACTTCGATGTCCGCAGGGTACGTCGAAAACCTGTATGGGGATTCGCTTTAAAAATCCGATCGGCTTAGCTGCCGGTGCGGATAAAAATGGTGATGCAATTGACGGTTTCGCTGCGCTGGGTTTCGGTTTTATTGAAGTCGGCACAGTGACACCGTTGGCACAAGATGGCAATCCGAAGCCGCGCCAGTTTCGTTTATTAGAGGCTGAAGGGATTATCAACCGTAACGGTTTTAATAATCGTGGCGTGGATTATCTGGTTGAAAACGTTAAAAAAGCGAACTATGACGGCGTGATTGGGATCAATATCGGCAAAAACAGCACCACTTCGGTCGAAAACGGCAAAGGCGATTATATTTATTGCCTGAACAAAGTGTATAACCATGCCGGTTATATTACGATCAATATCTCATCACCGAATTCGCCGGGGTTGCGTCAGTTACAATACGGCGAAGCGCTGGACGATTTATTGCAAGGTATTAAACTGCGACAGAAAGAGCTGGCGGATTATTATAATAAATATGTGCCGATTGCGGTCAAAATTGCGCCGGATCAAACCGAAGAAGAGCTGGTGCAGATCGCTGACACGTTGCGTCGGCATAAAATGGATGGCGTGATTGCCACCAACACCACGATTTCGCGTGATAGTGTACAGGGTGTTGCCAATGCTGAGCAACAGGGCGGTTTAAGCGGCAAACCGCTACAGGCATTAAGCACTCAAATTATTTCTCGTCTATATCAGGAGTTGCAAGGTGAAATTCCGATTATCGGCAGCGGTGGCATTGATTCCGTGGCAAGCGGACAGGAAAAAATCATTGCCGGTGCTGAATTGCTGCAACTGTATTCCGGTTTGATCTATCACGGACCGCACTTGGTCAAATCGTTGGTGGAAGGGATTAAGTAAAATCATTAAAGTGTGAAAAAATTGGGTTCGTATTTTGTTGCGAACCCAATTTTGTTTATGCGTTAAACTTTCTTCGCCAACATCGTGACAAACTTCAGTTTGATCCGGTTGCCGTCGGCGTCGGTTTTGTGTAGTTCGCCTGGTGCTTCGGTGTATTTGATCAACTCCCAGTCTTGGTAGTAATTTTTCAATTCGTTTTCAGCAAAGGTGAAAGAGAACGGCATCGGGCAAGGCATATCCTCGGTGGACATTGCGGCAACAATCAGGTTATAACCGCCTGGATTGGTGTGTTGCTGCATGTTGGCGATAATTGCTGGAATTCTATCTCGCTGCAGGAACATTAGCACCACGGTTGAAAGAATAAAATCGTAGTTATCTTGAATTGCTGCTTGGTTAATGTCGTAAAGTGCGGTTTTGATGTTGTCGCATTTTTCTTTTTCGATGAGCGAGTGCAAAAATTCAATGCTGTTTGGGTTATGATCCCAAGCGTCCACCTCAAAGCCTTGCACCCCTAAGAACAGTGAATTCCGCCCTTGTCCGCAGCCTAAATCCAGCGTTTTACACGGCGCAATCTGCTTGACTGCGTTGATCACTTCGGAGTGGGTTTGCGTCATATTGTATTTTTTGGCGGCGTAGTCTTGCGGTAGGCAATAAAACTCCAGATAGCATTGCAAGTCATCGGAAAGTGGCGCAACCCGATGCCACTGTTGCGGCTCGACAAACGGCGCTTGATTTTCGACATCAAATACATGGGTCGCCGTCACATTGCCGGATTCGTCCAGTTCAACATATTGCAATGATCCGGCAAGAATTGTCACTTTTGCCCAAGTGCCGACTTTGGTATTGTGCATTTCTCGGAACATTTGCGGCAGGGTATCTGTGGTCCAAACCGGCATTTTTTTGTAAGCGATAAGTTTTGTGTGCATAAATTGCGATCCTTAAGATATATTTAAAATGTTGTTTAATTGGATTCTAAAGAAAAATTGCACGGCTGGCAATTATTTCCGACAAGTTTAGTCAAGTTTAATGCTATGCTGTTCATCAATTTAGCATAATGTTAGAATTCGTCGATTTATTTATCCAACACACATTTATTCTACAAAAGGAGTTTTTATGGCAGCAGAAACCACAACCGTTGATCTTCAGGCACAAACCGTGGAAGTGCTGAAGCAGATTCAGCAATTGGATTTTAATACCGTGTTAAACCAATGGATTATCCCCTACGGCACCAAAATCTTATTGGCAATTGCAATTTATTTTATCGGTAAATCGGTGGCGCGCTTTTTGAGTGGTCTGCTGGGCAAAGCAGTACTGCGCTCCAGTAAAGACGAGATGTTGCAAGGATTTGTCGGCTCGATCAGTTATTTTCTGTTTTTGTTGATCGTAGTGATTGCAGCATTGTCGCAGCTGGGCATTAACACTAGTTCTTTGGTTGCTTTAATTGGTGCTGCCGGTTTGGCCATCGGGCTAGCGTTGCAAAATTCACTGCAAAATTTCGCTGCTGGGGTGATGATTTTGGTGTTTAAACCATTTCGTAAGGGGGATTATATTGAAGCTGGCGGTGTTGCCGGTGTGGTGAATCAAATCGGTTTATTGGTGGTGGAACTGCGAACCGGCGATAACAAAACGGTGTTGGTGCCGAACGGCAAAGTGTTTGGTGACAGTATCACCAACTATTCAACCAACGAAACCCGTCGAGTTGATTTTATCTTCGATATCGATTACAGCAGTGACATCACCGCCGCGAAACAGATTATTGCCGACTGTTTGGCGCAAGAATCCCGCGTACTGCAAAATCCGGAACCGACGATTGTGGTAGGTTCACTGGCATCAAACAGCGTGCAGTTGTTTGTGCGTCCATGGGCAAGAACCGCCGATTATTGGGGTGTCTATTTTGCGATTACCGAAAAAGTGAAGTTGGAGTTCGATAGAGCGGGTATTGCAATTCCGTTTAACCAGCTAAACGTACATCTGGATCAGGATTTAGTGGTCGGGATTGAGAAAAAAACCAATTAATTATAGTAACCAAAAATCAAGTGCGGTGTTGAACCGCACTTAGGGTCTGTTGATCTTTGTTTATATTTTGAGTTGTCGTTTAAAATGAACACAATCTAGGCGTAAGCCGAAATCAATAGTGGGACTATTGATGAGGATTACAACGACGAGTGTGCTCATTTTAAACACAATCCGCAGGACTATGACTCTTTTTCGCCATTACTTTTCGTACTACAGCGGCGTTAAAAGTCGTTCGTTTAGAATGACTAAACTTCACAACTTTTGCCTTATTTATTTGCAAAACAAAAGAGTGGCGAAAAATAGTCTATAGCTCAAATTAT
>VDHG01000076.1 GCA_006228005.1 Testudinibacter crocodili | reverse complement strand
TCTTTGTCAATAATCTGAATAGCCACCCCAGTGACTCTTATTTCTGCTATAATTTACCCAAATTTCTAATCAAGTCAGTTTATGCCTTTTGATAACTCCGATCTCAACCAACACACCGCCAAAATCTACTGGCACGAGCTGCAACCGCACTTTGTGCGTGGGCGGGTGTTGTATCTTGCAGCGAGCTTAGATTTGCTCGAAGTGGCGCAAGCGATGTTGCAGGATAACAGCGTCTATATTGCCGGGCTGATCGAACAACAAAAAATCGCACCGGTCAGCGAACAGCAGGCATTGAATTTTTATCAGACCAATCAACAACTGTGGGCTGTGGTGCTGGCGCCGTGGGTGTTGGTGCAACCGGTGGCAGATAAATCCCCGAGGCTACAGTAACTAGGCTAAATGATAAATAAAGCGTACAAAACATTGCGCACTTTGCTATGATTAGCCTTAGTCATTTTGTTTTTTTATTCACTCATTCAGGATAGATTATGTCGTTTAACCGCCCTTTCCGTGCCGTCGTTTCCGATTTGGACGGCACATTGCTCACCAGCCAACACATCGTCGGCAACTACAGCGCCGAAACTCTTAAACGTTTGGAAGATCAAGGCATTGATATTGTATTGGCTTCTGGGCGCAACCATATTGACGTTGCGCACATTTTAAACAAAATTAAATCTGAACGTGCCGCGATGATCACCTCCAATGGCGCGCGGATTCATGATCTGCACGGCAATTTGCTCTACAGCAACAGCTTGCCGGAACAGATTGCGTTTGAGTTAATGAATCTGGAGATTGACCACAATAATGTGATTCTGAATTCCTATCAGGACGACGGTTGGTTTATCAATGTGGATTTAAAACAGTTACGCAAATACCACAAAGATTCCGGTTTTGATTACAACGTAGTCGATTTCAGCCGCCATCACGGCAGAGGCACGGAAAAAGTGTTTTTTGTCGGGCGCACCGCCGCTGATTTGGCAACGGTCGAACAGCAAATCCGCCAGCGCTATGCGGATCAAGTTAGTATCACCTACTCCACTCCGCAATGCCTGGAAGTGATGAACCAAGGGGTGACCAAAGCCAATGCGTTGGCGCATTTGCTGCAAGATCGCCAATATGCGCTCAGCGATTGCATTGCCTTTGGCGACGGCATGAATGATATTGAGATGCTGACCGAAGTTGGGCGCGGCTGTGTGATGGGCAATGCCGATCCACGAGTGAAAGCGGCGCTACCGCACTTGCAGCAAATCGGACTGAACCGTGATGAATCGGTCGCCACTTATTTGCGGGCGCTATTTAATTTGGTCTAAGAGGTCAGCATGAAACTTTGGTACTCCACCACCAGTCCGTTTGTACGCAAAGTGCGGTCAGTGATTGCCTATCATCAGTTGGAACAACAAGTCGAGCTGCTGCCGACCGTCGCCGCCAAAGCGGAATCGCCGCACAATCAGGACAATCCGCTCGGACGCATTCCTGCGTTGCAAACCGATCAGGGCGAGTGGCTGTTTAACAGCAGCTTAATCGCAGAATATCTCGACAGTCTCGGCAAAAAACCACCGCTGTTTCCGCAGGGGGAAAACCGCTGGCAGCTGTTGAATCTCCACGCCATCACCGACGGTATTATGGAAAATACGCTGATGTATTTGGGCGAGCGTATGCTGCGCGATCCGGCAGAGTGGTGGCACAGCCGTCATCAGCAGATGATGGAACGCAATATCCGTTCGTTGCGTTATCTGGAACAGCGCTTAGCACAGCTAGGCACAGAACTGAATATTGCCACGTTATATGTGGTGTGCGTGATCGATTTTTTCCATTTCCGCCTGAATGTTATCGGCATCAATCCAGCAGAAGTGGTACCGCACTTGGATCGCTGGGCGCGGCAGATGAACCAAAAATATCCGTGCTTAACCAGCACCAAACCCTATCAAAGCTAACAGAAAAGGCTAAAGATGCAAACCTTATTACTATTGTGTAGTGGGGCAAGTTTGGGCGCTACGGCGCGTTGGCTGCTGGCGTTGTGGCTTAATCCGCTGTTTAGTCAAATGGCGCTCGGTACTTGGCTTGCCAACTGTCTAGGCAGTTTGCTGATCGGCATCTTAATGGGCATATTTCTCAGTTTTCCCGCCGTCAGTGGCGAATGGCGCTTGTTTTTGATCACCGGTTTTCTCGGCAGCTTCACTACGTTTTCCTCTTTCTCGGCGGAAGTAATTGAAAAGCTGCTGAACGACAGATGGCTGAACGGACTCGGCATTGTGTCCGCCCATCTGTTTGGCGCATTGCTCTGCACCGCACTAGGCTTTTATTTATGGAGATGGCTACACTGAACACCGTTTTAAGGAGCAGTCGATGAAGGTTTTAAATCCGCAACAAATCCGACAAGTGGATGCTGACACCATTCAACACAAACCGATCTCCTCAATTAACCTGATGGAACAAGCCGCCGAAGCCTGTAGCCAATGGCTGATTGGGCATTTTCCACGCCATCCTGACTTGATTTTCAATATTGTCTGCGGCTGCGGCAACAACGGCGGCGACGGGCTAGCGATTGCACGTCAACTCAGGCTGCAAGGCTTTAGCGTTCGGGTGTTTCTGTTGGCGGCTGAACGTTATGCGCCCGATTGCCAAACCAATTTACGACGGCTGCAGCAATTAGACGTTCCGATGACCTTGTTGCAGCACCGCGATGATTTAAACCGCTTGCAAGACTGCGACGGCATCGTGATTGATGCGCTGTTCGGTTCCGGTCTCAACCACACTTTGCAAGGTTTGGCTGTGGAATTAATCAACACCGTCAATCAACTTAAACTGCTGACTGTCAGCATCGATTTGCCGTCGGGTTTATCTTGTGAGCAGGAGAATAATATAACGGCAGACACTGTGATTCGTGCCGACTACACCCTCTGTCTGGAAATCCCCAAACTGCCGTTGCTGTTGCCGGAAAATCAGGAGTATAGCGGCGAGATGGTGCTGCTGCCGATCGGCTTATTGCCCGATGCAGTTGCCCGTCAAAGCAGCGAATTGTTTTACACCGACTTACACGATATCCAACAAATCTACCGCCCGCGCCGCCGCTTCAGCCATAAAGGCAGTTTCGGGCATGCGCTGATTATTGCCGGCAGCTACGGCAAAATCGGCGCCGCAGTGTTGGCAGTTCAAGGCTGCTTGCGTGCTGGTGCCGGCTTAGTCAGCGTAGAAAGTCCAAAGTGCGGTTATCCAATTTTGCAAAGTGCGGTGCCGGAAGCGATGGCGATCATCAATCACGGTGAAACGGTGCTGAGCGGTTGCAGTTCGCACTATCGCACTTATCGTGCGGTCGGCATTGGGTCGGGCATCGGGCAAGATCCGCTGACCAAATATTACCTGCTGCAATTGTTGCATCAAATGGATAAACCGATGGTGCTGGATGCCGATGCCTTGAATCTGTTAAGTCAGGATCCTGCTGCACAACAGCTGATTCCGCCGCACAGCATTCTTACACCACATCCAAAAGAGTGGCAGCGTTGGATTGGCGAATGGCAACATGATCACCATAAATTACAACTGAGCCGCACTTTTGCACAACAGCAAAAACTCTATGTTGTACTAAAAGGGGCTTACACTGCGATTTTTTGTCCAGACGGCAGTATCCACTTTAACAGCAGCGGCAACCCCGGTATGGCAAGCGGTGGCAGTGGCGATGTGTTGACCGGTGTGCTAACCGCACTTTTGGCACAAGGCTACAGCCCGAAACAGAGCGCGATTCTTGGCGTGTATTTACACGGTTATGCCGGTGATCTGGCAGCGCAAGCACTCAGTCAGGAAGGGATGATCGCCGGTGATTTGATCCGTTATCTGCCGTTGGCATTGCGCGAATTGTCACGAACACATTCTGTTAGCCATAAAAAAGGATAGCCTCAGGGCTATCCTAAGAGGCTATCCTCAGGGGCTATTCTAAGAGATTATCCCAACAAACCCAGCTGCTGTACGATAAACAACAGTGCAAATGCGGTCAAATAAATCAAACCTATGACCGACAACCAATATAAGCCTTTGCTGATTTTATGCTCGCCTTTTAGCACCAGCAATAGATTCAGGGTGGCGAAAATCGGTGTGGTGACAAACGAGGCGATCATCGCAAATTGCAGCATCGGTGCCAACGCATTGTTAAAGAAAAACAACACTGCCAAGCCTGCTACCGTGGTGAAAAACATCGACAAATTCAAGTAACCTTGACGAGCTTCCTGCTTATTCAGCAATAAGCGTATGGCTTCCACATTGCTGCGGCTGTAGCCGTCAATCACGGTAATCGTGGTGCCGAACATACAGGCAAAAGCGATAAAAGCGATTAACAGCCGCGACCACTCACCAATCGTCACCGCATACATATTGATCAATTGTGCAATGTACCGTCCGCCCACTTTCTCGACTTCCACACCGGAACCGTATTGCACCAACGCACCCAATGCCAAAAAGACCAGCGCCAATATTGCAGTGCCGATATAACCGACATTGAAATCAAACAAACCGTCACGGTAAGAGACTTTAGCCAGGCGGCGTTTTGCCACCACCCACATTGAATTGATCGCCGAAATTTCAATCGGCGCCGGCATCCAACCCATCAAGGCGACAATAAATGCTAGCGCACCTAAATTCCATGGCGTTGCTGCCACATAATCCGGTGCAGCCACCGCGCCACGCGTCATTGCAATCGCTACAGCGGTAATTGTGGCGATAGTCAACGAGATCATAATCAGTTTAGACACACCATCCAATACACGATATTTACCCAATAACAATAGCAGAAAACTGACACATAGCACCATCGCACTTAAGAGTGGTACCGGTACGCTAAACGGCAATACAAACGTCAAAA
>VDHG01000075.1 GCA_006228005.1 Testudinibacter crocodili | reverse complement strand
ACTACGGCGTTAAAAGCCGTTCGTTTAGAATCACTAAACTTCACAACTTTTGCCTTATTTATTTGCAAAAAGAGTGGCGAAAAAGTGTCTATAGCTCAAATTATAAACAAAGATCAACAGACCCTAACTGAATGACCGGAATCAAGATAAGGTAGGAAAATAGCGATGAAAACATGGGCAGAAGCGATTGGCGAGGAAAAAAAACAGGCTTATTTTCTACAGATTTTACAACGGATTGAGCAAGCCAAAAAGAGCGGTAAAACCGTTTATCCGCCACACGATGAAGTGTTCACTGCTTTTCGTTTGACCGAATTTGATCAAGTGAAGGTGGTGATCTTGGGACAAGACCCTTATCACGGACCAAACCAAGCACATGGGTTAGCTTTTTCGGTGAAAGCCGGCATTGCGCCGCCACCGTCGTTGCTGAATATGTATAAAGAGTTGGAAAACGATATTGAAGGATTTCAGATTCCCCAGCACGGCTATTTAGCCGCTTGGGCGGCACAGGGCGTGTTGTTGCTGAATACGGTGCTGACGGTAGAACGTGGGCAGGCACATTCGCATGCGGATTTCGGTTGGGAAACCTTTACTGATAAAGTGATTGCCCAATTGAACCAACAGCGTGAACATCTGGTCTTTTTATTGTGGGGCAGCCATGCCCAGAAAAAAGGACGCATTATCGATCGAGAACGCCATCTGGTGTTAACGGCACCGCATCCGTCACCGTTGTCGGCTTATCGCGGCTTTCTCGGCTGCCGCCACTTCTCCCAAGCCAATGTCTATTTGCAGCAGCAGGGGCAAAGTGCGGTCGACTGGCGCTTGCCTTTGACACTAGATCCTTAAATGGCCAATTGTACGAACAGTTGAAAGCCATTAGAGAAATCATGCGAGTTTTGTTACAATCGCAACCTGTTTAACTTATTGATGGAAGCACCATGTTAGCAATTATTTCCCCGGCGAAAACCCTAGATTTTCAAGCGACGGCACCGCAGTTTGAGTTCACGCAACCGAGCTTGACGGACTATAGTCGTCAGCTCATTGAGGTTTGTCGTCAATTGACGCCGGCGCAAATCGGCTCGTTAATGCACATCAGCGATAAACTAGCAGGGCTGAATGCAGCGCGGTTTGCCGACTGGCAAATTGAGCATAACCAGAGCAATGCCAAAGCTGCGATTTATGCGTTCAAAGGCGATGTTTATACCGGTTTGGCAGCAGAAAGTTTAACTCATGATGATATTTTGTATGCGCAACAGCACTTGCGGATGTTGTCGGGGCTTTATGGTTTGTTAAAACCGTTGGATTTAATGCAGCCCTATCGTCTGGAAATGGGCACTAAGTTGGCGAATTCTAACGGCAAAAACTTGTATGAATTTTGGGGCAGCGTAATTACTGAACAGTTGCAAACAGCGCTGGATCAACAACAGGATAAGCTATTGATTAATCTAGCATCGGATGAATACTTTAAAGCGGTGAAGCCGGCGGAATTAAACGCACGGATTATCAAACCGATCTTTTTAGATTATAAAAACGGCAAATATAAAATCATCAGTTTTTATGCCAAAAAAGCGCGTGGTTTAATGTGCCGCTATTTGATTCAACATCGCATCGACAACGCCGAAGCACTGAAAAACTTTGATTTGGGGGGGTACTGGTTTGACGAAAGTCAGTCGGGTGCTGACGAGTGGGTGTTCAAGCGCGATGCACAATAAAAATAAGGAAGTCAGTATGTGGCGCTACAGTTTATTATTGGTAGTTTTGTTGGCAGGATGTGTTACAAGACCGAGTGTCACAACACCGACCACACCAGATAACAGCAAGGTTTTTCGCTCGGCTAGTGAAGTCGTATTAGACGGCAAGACCTTTGTGCCGAGCAAAACAGTAGATCTGATTGAAATGGTGAAATACGTTTATGAGCCGAAAGCAGGTACTAAAGGGACGCTAAGCCGTGAGAAAGTAATCCTATTTTTTGATAAAAACCTGCGGAATATCAGTTTACAGCAACGAATGGAACTGCGTCAGCGCAGTTATCAGCACAGCGAAAACAGCATTGCTGAGCTGTCTATTCAAGATAATGTGCTGTATTCTACCGTGATTTATCGCCCTAGCGCGCAGTACGACTATTGGGGCGTAGAAGTTGCAAAAGGGCGAGAGCTCAGCGGTTGCGGCTTTTTAGAGCTGCAATATGCCTATGCGCAGAATAAATCAAAGGTAACCAACGATGAGAAGGTTTTTTTGAACAATCAAATTTACCCAAATGCTCGTCAATATTTGCACAAATTACAGCAGCAACCTTGGTTGTGGCAGTGTGAATAAACTATAACGTATACATTAGCACATAGAGAGGTTGGCTATATCATGTATGAAAAATATAGCCGCTTGGTGCGGCGAGCCTCCTTGTTGGCTGTAGGTACCGCACTTTGCCTGATTTTAATCAAGAGTGTGGCGTGGTGGCAGACCGGTTCGGTCAGTATACTTGCCTCAATTATTGATTCATTGCTTGACTTGCTGGCATCGTTTACCAGTATGTTGATTTTGCGTTTTTCGCTGATGCCGGCGGACGACAATCACTCTTTCGGTCACGGCAAGGCGGAATCATTGGCAACCTTGATTCAAGGGGCGTTTATTTCTGGTTCGGCAATTTTACTGCTACTGCAAGGTGTTGAGCGGGTGATCAACCCGCAGCCGTTACAAGCGGCGGGTTTGGGAATGGCAGTAACCGTGCTGACACTGTTGATGACCCTGGGATTGATCCGCTACCAGCGCTATGTGATCAAAAAAACCCAAAGCCCGGCAATTAAAGCGGATCAATTGCATTATCAAACCGATCTGTTAATGAATGTGGCGGTGCTGCTGTCATTAGGATTAAGTGCTTTCGGGTATGTATATGCCGATGGGATTTTTGCGTTGGCTATTTCAGTCTATATTTTAATCAGTGCACTAAAAATGCTGTTTGAAGCAGTACAGTTGCTACTTGATCGTGCTTTGCCAGACAGTGAAATTGAGCTGATTTGGAAAATTGTATCTGCACAAGATAATATCATCGGTGTGCACGATCTACGCACTCGTCGTTCCGGCGCTGTGCGTTTTATACAATTGCATTTAGAATTGGACGATCATCTACCGTTATGGCACGCACATCAAATTACCGATAATCTAGAAAACCGTTTATTGATGGCGTTTCCAATGTCAGATATTATTATCCACCAAGAGCCGACTTCAGTGGTGCAGCAAGAGCTGCAGGCACGGCAAAAATAAACTGTTTTCGGTTTGTCATAAAATCAAGACATAAGATTGTAAAAATGTTAACAAACAATAAAAAAATAGCAGAAATGCAATTTTTCTATAGAGAGTCACTCCGGGATCGTGTACTCTACGCACAATTATTTTAATCGTTTAAATTAAATTTAGAAGGTAACTCAACATGGTACAAAAAGTTGCTATTTTAACCAGTGGCGGAGATGCGCCGGGTATGAATGCGGCAATTCGCGGCGTGGTGCGTTCTGCGCTATTCGAAGGTATGGAAGTATATGGCGTATATGATGGATATCAAGGACTTTATAACAATAATATCAAAAAGTTAGAACGTTTTTCTGTATCGGATATTATTAGTCGTGGCGGTACATTTCTAGGCTCTGCACGTTTTCCTGAGTTTAAAAAACCGGAAGTGCGGGCGAAAGCGGTAGAAAATTTGAAAGCGCACGGAATTGACTCACTGGTGGTGATTGGTGGTGACGGTTCTTACATGGGCGCTAAGTTAATCACCGAAGAGTACGGTTTCCCATGTATCGGGATTCCGGGTACTATTGATAATGATGTGGCGGGTACGGATTATACCATCGGATATCAAACCGCACTTGAAACGGCATTGGAAGCCATAGACCGCCTGCGTGATACCTCAAGTTCGCACCAACGTGTTTCCATTATCGAAATCATGGGTCGCCACTGCGGGGATTTAACGCTGGGTGCGGCAATTGCCGGTGGTTGTGAATTCATTGTCGTGCCAGAGCGTCCATTTGAGCGTGAGGCTTTAATCAAGAAAGTCGAATATGGTTTCCAAAAAGGCAAACGTCACGCTATTATTGCGATTACTGAGTATATCTGTGATGTAAATGAATTAGCGAAAGAAATCGAATCCCGAGTGAAACTGGAAACCCGTGCTACCGTATTGGGACATGTTCAACGAGGTGGTGCGCCTTGTGCTTTTGACCGTATTTTAGCTTCGCGCATGGGCGTTTATGCAGTTGAACTATTGAAACAAGGTATCGGTGGTCGTTGTATCGGCATTCAAAATGAAAAATTAGTACACCATGATATTATTGACGCGATAACCAACATGAAGCGCCCATTTAAAGCGGATTGGTTTGAAGCATCAAGAAAGTTGTATTAATCGTTTGATTAAACAGGCAAAACCCGCTGATTTAGCGGGTTTTTGTTTATTTTCCCAACCGCTCTTTATAATGCCGGCGGCAAACAGACAAATAGCTGTCATTTCCGCCGATTTGAATCTGCTCGCCGGCTTTGACCACCTCGCCTTGTTCGTTCAAACCCAGTACAAAGTTAGCTTTGCGTCCGCAGTAGCAAATGGTTTTCAGCTCTTCCAACTGATCTGCCCAGGCTAATAAATATTGGCTGCCTTTGAACAATTCGCCCTGAAAATCGGTGCGTAAGCCGTAGCACAATACCGGAATGTGCAGTTTATCGACCACGTCACTGAGTTGATAAACCTGTGCTTTGGTTAGAAATTGCGCTTCATCGACCAAAATACAGTGCAGCGGTTGTTGATGAATTTGCGCTTTGATTTGTTGGTATAAGTCCGTTTCATTGGTGAACACCAACGCTTCTTGGCTGATGCCGATGCGTGAGGTGACTTTGGCTGTGCCAAAACGGTTATCGATTGCGGCAGTGTAAACCAAGGTGTTCATGTGCCGCTCGCGATAGTTATAAGAAGATTGCAGCAAGGTGGTTGACTTGCCGGCGTTCATGGATGAGTAATAAAAATAGAGTTTTGCCATAGTCTGTGACTCGTTCTAAATCAATTTTTTAGCCAGTAATAAATCCAGTAGAACAAGACACTGACCAAAACTGGCAAACATGCTAGCACAAAAATGCCGACAGTGGTGCTGGCGCCAAACCAATGTCCAAGTGCGGTCAGATAATCCATCAATTGTTCTGTGGGTAAGCTGAACAAAAAATAGGCAATAATAGCGATGCTGATAGCGCAACCCAATCCGGCGGCGCGCATTGCCTGTGTTTTTTTGATATTTTCCATAAGTCATCCGATCGAGAGAAACGTTGCGGAAATCCTATCATAACAACGCTATTTGGTAAAAGGCATTTGACAAACGGCATTTGACAAACAGAGCGCAGATGAATCATTTAGACATTCCCCTAGCTTGGTTTATAATGTGAATATGATTAAAAATAAAGGATATGATATGCAATTTTCAAAAATGCACGGTCTGGGAAACGATTTTATGGTGGTGGACGGTATCACCCAGAATGTTTTTTTCCCAGAAGGTACGATTCGTCGCTTGGCGGATCGTCATCGAGGTGTGGGTTTTGATCAACTATTGTTGGTCGAGCCGCCTTACGATCCTGACATGGATTTCCATTACCGTATTTTTAATGCCGACGGCAGCGAAGTGGCGCAGTGTGGCAACGGCGCGCGCTGTTTTGCGCGTTTTGTGCAGTTGAAAGGCTTGACTAATAAAAAAGAGATCAGCGTCAGCACCCAAAAAGGTAAAATAGTGCTAAGCATTAAAGATGACGACCAAATCCGAGTCAATATGGGCGAACCGGTCTGGGAGCCGAGTAAGGTACCGTTCAGCGCCAATAAATTTGAAAAAAATTATATTTTGCGTACCGAGTTAGAAACCGTGCTGTGCGGCGTGGTGTCGATGGGCAATCCGCATTGCGTGCTGACGGTGGACGATGTGATGACAGCGTCGGTCGAACGTTTAGGACCGCTGTTGGAACATCACGACCGTTTTCCGGAGCGTGCTAATATAGGTTTTATGCAGGTTTTAAACCGTAAACAGATTAAGCTGCGGGTGTTTGAACGGGGCGCGGGCGAAACCCAAGCCTGTGGCAGCGGCGCTTGTGCTGCGGCGGCGGTCGGCATCATGCAGGGCATATTGGATAATCGGGTCGAAGTCGAGTTACCCGGTGGTAAATTGTTGATCGAATGGCAAGGCGAGGGCAAACCGTTGTTTATGACTGGTGATGCGACGCATCTGTTTGACGGTTATATTCGATTGTAAGGGGCTGTGATGAGCGAAGAATTGAACGCAAGTGCGGTAGCAGATTATCTGCGTCAGCATCCGGATTTTTTTCAGGACTATCCGCAATTGTTAGACCAGTTGCAAGTGACACATCGGCATAAAGGAGTTTTGTCGCTGGTTGAAACCAAGCTGCAACGCCAGCGTGATCAATTGCAGCGCCAACAGCAAGAGTTGGATACGATTCATAAAATGGCAGAACACAACGAGCGGATGTTTTTCAGCCTGTTACCGCTGCAAACCCGATTTTCACAAGCGAAACGATTACCTGACGGGTTAACAATCTTGCAAGACTGGACAACCGCACTTGGCTTGCAAAAAGGCACGCTGTTGCTGTTTCGTGACAGTTGGGTGGAAAACGAGGAGATCGCAGCGCAAAACTGGTTGGATCGCACAGCGTTTGAGATTATCCGTTTGGAACGTTTCGGTTTGCAGCGCCACTATTTAGGCACTTTGACCCATCGTGAAAAAACGCTGTTGTTATTGCCGGAAGATTTTCCGATTGGCTCGGTGGCGCTTTGCCTGTTGGGTAAACGTAAATCGCGTCACCCTTACACGGCGGTGTTATTGTTTGCGGCAAAAGACGAGCGCCATTTTCACCGTAATCAAGAAACTTCGTTCTTACGCCAACTTGCCGAAATGATCGAACAACATCTCGATCATTGGCTGATTGAGAAACTGTAAATGAGCGCAATCGCACTTTCGCAACCATTACAGGGCTATTGGAACTATTTGCGCATTGAACGTCGCTTGAGCGAACTGACAATTGAGAATTACCAACGGCATTTAGCGGTATGTATTACGATTTTAGAATCTCAACAGATTGAAAACTGGAGAGAGGTGGATGCGAGTGTGATTCGGTTTCTGCTTTCTGTCAGTAAAAAGCAACATTTGTCTGCAAAAACATTAGCATTACGACTTTCCAGTCTACGAAGTTTTTTAAATTATTTGCTTTCACAGCGCGTGATTGATGTCAATCCGGCAATTGCAGTTTCTGCACCGAAAGCGGCTAAACGCCTGCCGAAAAATATTGAAGCCGAGCAGCTTGGGTTACTATTGGATAGTTCGAGTAAAGAGCCGATTGATATACGTGATTTGGCGATGATGGAGTTGATGTACAGCGCCGGTTTGCGCTTAAACGAGCTGCAACAGCTTAATCTCCGCGACTTACAACATCGCAGCCGAGAATTGCGCGTGATCGGCAAAGGTAACAAAGAGCGGATTTTGCCGTATGGGCGTTATGCCGCACAAGCGCTGCAAAAATGGCTGGTGGTGCGGGTATTATTTAATCCAGAAGATGATGCGTTATTCGTTAGTCAGCGTGGTAAGCGAATCTCTCACCGTGCGATTCAAAAACGCTTAGAGGTGTGGGGGCAGCGGCAGGGTTTGCCGACCCATTTAAACCCGCACAAACTGCGGCATTCGTTCGCCACGCATATGCTGGAGTCCAGTTCTGACCTGCGCGCGGTACAAGAGCTTCTTGGGCATGCCAATCTCTCAACGACTCAAATCTACACCCACCTTGATTTCAAACACCTTGCCGATGTGTACGACTCAGCCCACCCGAGGGCGAAGCGGAAGTGAGTAAGATTGTGCCGCAATAATTCCTTCTCTCCTTGTGGGAGAAGAACAGATTTTGGCTTCGTTCAGAAGCAAAAATCAGGATGAGGGGGCAGGATGTAGTGCTGTGATCCGATATCTCACCCTCATCCGCCCTTCGGGCACTTTCTCCCATCAAGGGAGAAGGAAGTCATGTGCAGGCAACTGAACTGGTGAAAACGATAGAACGTAGTCGCTAGAATTCCTTCGCCCCTTGTGGGAGAAGGACAGATTTTTGCTTCGTTCAGAAGCAAAAATCAGGATGAGGGGGCAGGATGTAGTGCTGTGATCCGATATCTCACCCTCATCCGCCCTTCGGGCACCTTCTCCCATCAAGGGAGAAGGAAGTCATGGGATTGTACCTTAGGATTTCTTCGCCGATCAAGGGGGAAGCAAACTATCACCGCACCAGTTTCTTCGCCTCTTCTTCCAGTAAAACACCTTTACACACTCGACAATGATAACGAACTTTATTGCGTAGGATATTATTGTGGCGGCGCACGCTGAGCTGGTGGGTTTGGCACTGGCAGCGGTAAGCAACGGTTCTGCCTTGCACACGTTGCACATCAAATTGATGGCAGGTGTCGGCAGGTAGCTTGAATAGGTTTTGCATCACAAACTGCCACTCTTTGCCGTGCGGTTGCACCCGCCCGAAGACTTGATAAACAATCAAATGCGCCAGTTCGTGTGGCACGACTTGGCGCAAAAATTCCTCGCTGTTTTCCAACAGCAAAGTGCGGTTCAGGCGGATTTCATTTTGTTGCAGGTAGGCAACGCCTGCTTTCATGCCGCGCAGGTTAAAATTGAATTCCGGCATGACAAAAGTGCGCTTGAAATGCTGTTCGGCGAGAGCCAAACAGCCGCGTAAGCGGCGGCTGATTTGCAGATTGAGGTGGCGCAGTTGTTGCTGCTCGTTGGGTAAAATTGACATAAAGTGCGGTTACACAGCCTGAAGCGCCATTTCCAGCCCTTTCGCTTCGGTCGGGTAATACGGATTGGGAGGCGTGTGGCGCAGTAAAATTTCGCCGTCTTGAAACAGCGCCAATTCATTGACTGCCAATTGTTGCCAATTTTCATTATCGGTTAACGGCAACGTGGCGATGACCGCCACCCGATCATTCGGCGTGGTGACCGAAGCAAAATCAATTTGCACGTCATCATCAACCAATTTCGCCTCGCCAAACGGTGCTTTACGTACGATATAATGCAACAGCGAACCAGTGTGGGCAATCAACCAATCGCCATTTGACAACAGAAAATTCAGCAAACCATATTGACGCACTTCTTGCGCGATCAAATTCACTTCGGTAAAAATCTGCTCAAGGCTTGGGGCGTGATCAAACTTCTGACGTAAGGTTTCCAGCAAATAGCAAAACGCCGCTTCCGAATCGGTCGTGCCGACCGGGCGATAATATTGCCCCTCGTTTGGCTGAAAGCCTTTTAAATTACCATTGTGAGCAAACAGCCAATATTGCCCCCACATCTCACGCATAAACGGATGGGTATTCGCCAGCAAAATCGGCCCTTGCGTCGCCTTGCGGATATGCGCAATCACATTTTTCGACTGAATCGGATAATTGCGTACCAGATCCGCTACCGGCGATGTGGCGCTGGCTTTGTCGTCGTGAAACAAACGCACGCCCTTATCTTCAAAAAAACCGATCCCAAATCCGTCTGCGTGTGAATCCGTCAACCCACCACGACAACGGAAACCCTCAAACGAAAACACAATATCGGTCGGGGTGTTGCAGTTCATACCGAGGAGTTGGCACATGGTTTTTCCTTGTATGCAGAGATTAATTGATAATAACAAAGTCTAGCGAAGTGGTTCGCAAATGTAAAATAATCAAATGTGCTAAGTGAGAATTTTATGTTATGAATAACGCTAATAAATTGATTTATAAAAAGGAAGTGCGGTATGGTAAAGTGCAGCGATAAATTGTAAGGCAGTTTATATTTATTGGAAATCTTATGCCGAATTTACCGATTCGCAACAAAGAAGCCTTGATTCGGGAGTTGGCAGGTTCGCAGTTGAGGGAAGACTATATCTGTTATTTCTCACAATCTGAATCGCTCACGCTGGCGATATTGACCCGTGCGGTGAATGTGGTTTCATAGATTGCTACCGTTGAGCCGCAAAAACCGTTTGCCGAGTAATTGCTGACCGAACTTGAGGGCGAGTGCCGGTTGAAAACAGTGGGGAAAAGTTGCGGTGATGGGGTTTTGAACTAGGGATTCAATAGTGCCGCCCAGTTTCGCTTTACATAAATAATTCGGACGATATTCACGGTATTCTTTGTTTCATTGAGTCTGAAAAAAATCGCATACTTTTTTACTGAAATTTGGCGGTAGCCCATTGCCGCCAATTCTTTATCTCTAACCAATGCAATACGTTGAGGCATTTCAACCAGTGATGCTATAGTGGTTTCAAACTCTTCCAGCAGTTGAAGAGCGGTCATTGGTGCCGAAAGTTGTGAAAAAACATAGGTGATAATGTTGTGTAAATCCGCTTTAGCTGTATCTGATATTTCAACATGATATTTATTGCTTATCACCAATCACCTCATTGCGCAGCTCTTGGAATACTTGTTCAAATGGGTGTGTTTTGCCCGCAGTAATCGCTTGTTCGCCTTCTTGCAATAAATGGTATAACTCTAAACGTCCGACTAATTTTTCGTAGGTTTCGATACTCATCACGGCAAGATCTCCTTGCCCATTTTTGGTGATAAACACAGGTTCTTGTGTTTGATTGCAAAAAATCGAAATCTCATTATAGTTATTTCGTAATTCGGTGCTGGATTTAATCGTAGGCATAAAATATCCTTAATGCAGAGGTTGGCTAAAGATATTATAAAGAAATTTCTGTAGATTAATAGACCCTAGAGTGGCGAAATAAAAAATGCGGTTCAACCCTTCAGCCAAACCGCACTTTTACTTTTCAGTCAAAGATTATTTTAACCCAGCCGCACTTCTCAATTCTTCGGCACGATCCACTTTTTCCCAAGGGAATTCGTTACGTCCGAAGTGGCCGTAGGTGGCGGTTTTGCGGTAGATGGGTTGGATCAGATCCAGCATTTTGATTAAACCGTATGGGCGCAGGTCAAAAAATTCACGCACCAGTTTCACCAATAATGCTTCGCTGACTTTCGCCGTACCGAAAGTTTCGATCATAATTGAGGTTGGCTCTGCAACACCGATGGCATAGGAAAGCTGGATTTCGCAGCGATCAGCAAGACCGGCGGCAACGATGTTTTTCGCCACATAACGGGCGGCATATGCCGCAGAGCGATCGACTTTAGACGGGTCTTTGCCAGAAAATGCGCCGCCGCCGTGACGGGCTGCGCCGCCGTAGGTATCGACGATAATTTTACGTCCGGTCAAGCCGCAGTCGCCCATCGGGCCGCCGATCACAAAGCGGCCGGTCGGGTTGATAAAATATTTGGTGTTGGTGGAAAGCCATTCGCTCGGCAGAATCGGTTTGATAATTTCTTCCATCACCCCTTCGTAAATCTGCTTTTGATCGACTTCTTCGCTGTGTTGGGTGGAGAGTACCACCGCATCAATACCGACAATGTTATGCTTGTCGTATTGGAAGGTGATTTGGCTTTTGGCGTCCGGGCGTAGCCAGTTCAACGTGCCGTTTTTACGCACTTTTTCTTGCTGTTCCATTAAACGGTGGGCGTAAGTAATCGGTGCCGGCATAAAGACTTCGGTTTCATTGGTGGCGTAACCGAACATAATGCCTTGGTCGCCAGCGCCTTGCGCCAGCGGATCTTCACGGTCCACCCCTTGATTAATATCGGAAGATTGTTTGCCGATCCCGTTCAACACCGCACAAGAATGCCCATCGAAGCCCATGGTGGACGAGGTATAACCGATATCGCAAATCACTTGGCGTGCGATATGTTCAATATCGACCCATGCCGAAGTAGTGATTTCGCCGCCGACTAACGCCATGCCGGTTTTGACATAGGTTTCGCAAGCGACACGGGCTTTCGGATCTTGTTCGATGATGGCGTCCAACACCGCATCGGAAATCTGATCGGCGATTTTGTCGGGGTGACCGGCGGAAACGGATTCGGAAGTAAATAGATAATTAGCCATATTTTCTCTTTTGTTTGCTATTACGTAATCTGGTAGTTACGCCATTTTGGACGCGTAACCATCTGGACGGCTATAATACCGATTTTGCCTAAGAATACCAAATGATTTTTACTGGCTAACCGCACTTTTAACTATTTCATCAATGTCCAATTTTCAATATTGAGGTTTTGTATCATCTGGAATGCGTTATCGTTGGTTACTAAAATACAGTTTTGAGATAGTGCGTGAGCTGCAATCATTAAATCTAAATTACCCATCACGTTACCTGATTTTTCCAATTCTGCCCGCAGTTTTCCATAGCGCTGTGCAACAACATAGTTCCAATCGTAAATTTCCATCGACGCTAAAAAAAGCGCTACCATTTCGCTCAGTTTGGCATTTTTGCGTTTTTCTGCTCCATAAATTAATTCTGCTGCGGTAATGGAAGAGATACACAGATTTTCCAATGAAATCGCATTTAACTTGGCTAAAACAGTCTCATTTTTTCTAAAAAAATAACTGACGATATTGGTATCAAGCATATATTTCATGATTAATCTATCCAATTAAAAGGGTCTCTTGCTGTCACATCTTGGTTACGCTCAGCCGGAGAGAGAAAATCATCAAAATTATCTTTTTCCAATAGTGTTAATAACTTATGCCAAGATTTTTCGCGACTTGAATAGGGTGATAAAACGACATCGCCATTTTTTTCTCGGTGGATATAGACACGTTCAACATTAAATTCAAAATCAACTGGCAGACGAACGGCTTGATTGCGCCCGTTTCTAAATATACTCACGATTCTTTCCATGATAACCTCGTCTATTAATCTGTTTAAGCATCCGTTTTAAGTTGCAGATAATGTATTGTTTAGTTTTATAGCCGCAAAGCAGTCGACCTATGCTTTAGCATAGGCTTATATACAAGAATAGTCAATTTTTATTGGGATAAGCTTAAATCACCGGCTTTAATCCACCCTTTACGCCGAAAAATTTGCGCAATGCTGAGGGTTAACAGCGCAGGCAGGATAAAATGCAGTAAGATAATGGCTAACCAAACCGCACTTGAGTTACCCATGGCATCGAGTGTGCCGATCTGTCCGACTAAGCCGCTGGTGCCCATGCCGGCGCCGCTGGGAATATTCGACATTTGAAAAGTGAGGGTGGCGAGCGGACCTAAAATGGCACTGCTGATGATCGGTGGCAGCCAGATTTTTGGGTTACGCACAATATTCGGCATTTGCAGCATGCTGGTGCCTAATCCTTGACTGAGTAAGCCGCCCCAGCGGTTTTCACGAAAACTCATCACCGCAAAACCCACCATTTGGCAACAACAGCCGACAGTGGCAGCACCGGCGGCTAACCCGCTTAATGATAAGGAAATCGCAATGGCAGCGCTGGAAATCGGCAGGGTCAACACAATTCCCATCACCACGGCGATCACCATCCCCATTAACAGCGGTTGCAGCTCGACCGACCACATAATCAAACCGCCGATTTGATTCATTAAGGTTGAAATCGGCGCCCCTAACACTTGCGCCGTTGCTATGCCGACACACAGCGTTACAGCGGGGGTAACAATAATATCCACCACTGTGATTTTGCTGACCAACTTGCCGAATTCTGCCCCAATTGCAGCCGCAAAAAAGCAACCGACTGGACCGCCTAGCGCTGCACCGGCCAGACCGGTGATAGTGCTGCTGAGTAATACTAATGGGGGCGCTTGTAGTGCATATGCTACACCAACACCAATGGCAGCCCCCATTGCTTTTTGTGCTTGTCCGCCGACATCAACTAACCAGCTAACCTCTGCCCAAGTGCCGATATTTTTTAAAATTAAGCCGATGATTAGCGAAGAAAATAGCCCTAATGCCATAAAATTCAAGGCATCAATCGCATAACGTTTGAGGCTGAATTGAATATTCTGCTGTTGTAAAAAGGTTTTGATGGTCATCATACGATTCCTTGCTAGTTATTTTTTGTAGCATATACTTTTCGCTTTCATCGTCAAGCGGTTTTTATCTTGCAGTATAAATTTATAAAAAAAGAGTTATCGCCAGAAACCTGTACAACATTGCAAAGTGCGGTCGATGTAGCTATCTAAAATAGGAGGAATCGGCTAAGATAATTTGAATTGAATTGAATTGAATTGAATTGAATTGAATTGAATTGAGGGGGGGTTATGCCAAATAATATGCAAAAAACCGTGATTTTTGATTTAGGTAATGTGTTGATCAATTGGGCGCCGGACAAGATTTTGCAACATTTCACGGCAGATCCGGTGGAAAGAGAGCAGTATCGACAAGTGTTTTTCAGTCAAACTTGGCTAGCATTGGATGCTGGTTTAATCGAATATGATAATGCGTTAAAGTTGTTTTCGCTGCTGTTGGAAAAACCGTTGAGCGAAATGGAACGCTTTATGCAAACCGTGCGTGAGTCACTCGATCCGCTGCCGTTAGCATTGGCGTTATTGCTCGATTTGGCTCGGCAGAAAGTGGATTTAATCTGTATCAGCAATATGCCGCTGCACGCCGATGCTTACCTGAGAAAACGTTATGATTACTGGCATTTGTTTCGCGGCATCGTAATTTCAGCAGAGGTGCAATTGTTGAAACCGCACTTGGATATTTTTCACTATGCGATCGAACAGTATCAGCTCGACCCTAATCGCTCGTTGTTTATCGACGATTCGAAAGCCAATATTGATGCAGCACAAAAGTGCGGTATTCAAGGGGTGTGGTATCAGAATGATCAGGCGGGGATTGAACAAGTGTATCGTTTTTTAAATGAGTAAGAGTATATGGAGATAAATAATGAAACAAAAAATCGTTTTGGCAACCGGTAATCAAGGCAAAGTGAAAGAGATGGCGGATGTGTTGGCACAGTTTGGTTTTGAGGTGGTGGCGCAGAGTGAATTCGGCATTGAAAGTCCGGAGGAGACCGGGTTGACCTTTGTGGAGAATGCGATTTTGAAAGCACGCCATGCGGCAAAAATCAGCGGCTTGCCGGCGATTGCCGATGATTCCGGTTTGAGCGTGACCGCACTTGGCGGTGCGCCGGGACTGTATTCCGCCCGTTATGCCGGAGAAGAAGGCAATGATGCCAAAAACCGAGCAAAGTTGTTGCAACAAATGGAAAATCAACGCGATCGCTCTGCAAAATTTGTCAGCGTGATCGTGCTGTTACAACACGAAAACGATCCGATCCCGGTGATTGCCGAGGGTGCGTGTCACGGTGAAATCTTGTCAGAAGAGCGTGGGCAGAACGGTTTTGGTTATGATTCACTGTTTTTCTATCCTCCAAAACAAGCAAGTTTTGCCGAATTAGAACAGGATGAGAAGAAAAAAGTATCACATCGAGCTCATGCGTTACAGCAATTACAATTGAAATTGGCGAATTAATCGGCTAATTAGAACGATATCAATGCCATGGGTGACATATTGCTTTATTAAAGTGTGATCGTGATCAACTAATTGAATATTCACAATAGGTGGACTGACGATTTGCTTATAAAATCCGCCCACCAAAACTAATTAATTTTTCCAATTAAATAAAAGGGGTGAAGATGAGTATTGCAATTATTATTGCAACACATGGTGTCGCCGCAGAACAACTGTTGAAAACAACGGAAATGCTAATCGGCGATCAAGAAAATGTTGCATACATCGATTTTGTTCCCGGTGAGAATGCGGAAACCATTATTCAAAAATATCAGGCGAAATTGTCAACTGAGCTGGCGCATTGCGCCGAAGTTTTGTTTTTAGTTGATACTTGGGGCGGTAGTCCGTTTAATGCGGCTAGTCGTGTGGCGGAAGGCAAAGCCAATATGGAAGTCGTTGCCGGGGTGAATGTGCCGATGTTGGTCGAAACCTTTATGGGCCGTGATGATAATCCGTCGTTGCAGGAGTTAACGGCGATTGCATTGGAAACCGGACGTGGCGGCGTGAAAGCGTTGAAATATGCCGAGCCGGAAGCGCACGCGGCGAAAGCCGAGCCTGTGGTTCAGTCCCAAGCTACGGTTAATGTGAGCAAGAAAACCGGTAATATGGTGATTGGGCTGGCACGTGTTGACGATCGTTTAATTCATGGTCAGGTAGCAACCCGCTGGACCAAAGAGACCAAGGTCAGCCGTATTGTGGTGGTCAGTGACGCCGTAGTGAAAGACACTGTGCGGGCGACGTTGTTGAAACAGGTGGCGCCGCCGGGCGTGACTGCGCATGTGGTGGGTGTCGAAAAAATGATACGGGTGTATAACAATCCGGAATATGCCGGAGAGCGGGTGATGCTGCTGTTCACTAATCCGCAAGATCCGTTGACACTGATTGAAGCGGGCGTCGGCATTAAATCGTTGAATATCGGTGGCATGGCATATCGTGACGGCAAGCAGCAACTGACCAGTGCGGTTTCGGTGGATAAAAACGATGTGGAAAGCTTTAAGCAATTGAAAGCACTGAATATTGAGCTGGATGTGCGCAAGGTGTCATCAGACAGTCGAACCGATATGATGGATTTATTGAAAAAAGCGAATTTAGTTTAGCAAATTTAGTTTAACAGTAAGGAAACCGAGTTATGGAAATTTCTACACTTCAGATCATTTTGATCTTTATCATTGCCTGTATTTCAGGTATGGGTTCAATTCTGGACGAATTTCAAACCCACCGTCCGCTGATCGCCTGTACCTTAGTTGGTCTGGTGTTGGGCGATATTAAAACCGGGATTATTGTCGGCGGAACCTTAGAAATGTTGGCATTAGGCTGGATGAATATCGGTGCAGCCTTGGCGCCGGATACCGCACTTGCCTCCATCATTTCCACGATTTTGGCGATTGTCAGCGGGCAGGACATCAGCACTGCAATTGCATTGGCAATTCCGTTGGCAGCGGCAGGACAAGTGCTGACCTATGTGGTGCGCACCATCACGGTGGGCTTCCAACATGCGGCCGATAAATGTGTCGAGACCGGCAATTTGACTACGCTGTCTTGGATCCATGCTTCTGCACTATTATTGCAAGCGATGCGGATTGCCATTCCTGCGCTGATTGTGGCATTAACTGCCGGTACTGATGGCGTACGCGCGATGTTAGATTCGATTCCGGTGGTGGTGACTTCAGGCTTGAAAATCGCCGGCGGCATGATTGTGGTGGTTGGTTATGCGATGGTGATCAACATGATGCGAGCCGGGCATTTGATGCCATTCTTCTATGCTGGTTTTGTGGTGGCAGCATTCACCAATTTCAACTTGGTTGCTTTAGGGGTATTGGGCGGCGTGATGGCAGTATTGTACATTCAGCTGCACCCGAAATATAACCAAAGCCAGCAAGTGGTGCAGGTTGTCAGCAACAACGATTTGGATAACAGATTAGATTAAGCACAAGGAATTGAGAAAATGAGTAACGAGAAAAAAGTCACAAAACAAGATTTGAATGCGGTGGTGTTACGTTCTAACCTGTTTCAAGGATCTTGGAACTTCGAGCGTATGCAAGCGTTGGGATTTGCTTATTCTATGGTGCCGGTAATCCGTCGTTTATACCCGGATCAACATTCACAAGAACGCAAAGATGCGATCAAGCGCCACTTAGAGTTTTTTAATACTCAACCCTTTGTTGCAGCGCCGGTGTTGGGCGTGACCATTGCGATGGAAGAAGAGCGGGCAAATGGCAAAGAGATTGACGATGGCGCAATCAACGGGATCAAAGTCGGCTTGATGGGGCCTTTGGCTGGTGTTGGCGATCCGATCTATTGGGGTACAGCGCGCCCAGTTTTTGCCGCACTTGGGGCAAACTTGGCATTAAACGGCAGTATTTTAGGCCCAATCCTGTTCTTTTTATTGTTTAACTTGGTTCGTTTGGCAACTCGCTATTACGGCGTGCATTACGGCTACAAAAAAGGGCTGGATGTTGTTGGTGATATGAGCGGCGGCTTGCTGCAAAAGCTGACCGAAGGCGCTTCAATACTGGGCTTGTTTATTATGGGGGCGCTGGTCAATAAATGGACCAGTGTCAATATCCCATTGGAAATTGCCCGCATGACCAATCAGGTCGGTGAAACCACGGTTACCACCGTGCAAAGCGTGCTGGACAGTCTTATGCCGGGGCTGGTACCGCTGTTATTGACCTTTGGCTGTATGTGGCTGTTGCGTAACCGTGTCAATGCATTGTGGATCATTATGGGCTTCTTTGTGATTGGTATTCTGGGCGCATGGACCGGACTGTTGGCATAACGGATTAAAGCAATTGATACCCTCTTTGGCATTGAGAGGGTATTTTTATTGAGAGGCAAAATGGGATGATCAATTTAACCGACGGCATTTTACTCTGTGCCGTTATATTGTTTTTTGTGTACGGTTTTTATGATCAATTCGTCATGAATCGGTGGAAGGGCAAAACCCAACTCAAAGTGCGGTTGCAGAATCGTGGGAGACTGGATGCGGTTATTTTTATTGCCCTAATCGGCTTGTTGGTTTATCAAAGCGGGATTACACCGCTTACCCTGTATTTGTTGATAATCTTGGCGATCTTGTGCGGCTACACTGCATTTTTGCGCAATCCTGTACTCCTTTTAAAAGAAAACGGCTTTTTCTACGCCAATTTTTACCTGCCTTATGAGCGGATAGCCGCCATCAATTTGTCAGAAGACGGGGTTTTAGTGATAGACTTATACAATCACAAACGTCTGCTGATCTATGTAGTGGACGTAGATGATTTACCTAAAATTTTGCAATTTTTCATTGATAGTGGCCGGGTACAGCGCCCAGCTTCAGGGTGAAATATTAAGCATAAAATAATCAGAGGACAACATGCTATATTCATTACAAGGCACAGCACAACACTATGTTTGGGGCGGGCAAGACTACATTCCACAGTGGTTGGGTATCACCAAACAGCAACCGTATTATGCCGAATGGTGGCTTGGCGCCCACCCATCTTCGCCCTCGATGCTGAAAACCGAGATTGGCGAATTGGCGCTGAATGCGTATTTGAAATTGAACCCAACCAGTCTGGGGGAGCGCAGCATTGCGCAGTTTGGCGTGGAATTGCCTTATCTATTAAAGATTTTGGATGTGGAAAAACCGCTCTCTATCCAGCTGCATCCGACCAAAGTACAGGCTGAAATCGGCTTTGCGCGTGAAAATACGGCGGGGATCAGCCTAAGCGATCCAAAGCGCACTTATAAAGACAACAACCATAAACCGGAAATGATGATTGCCTTATCCGATTTTTGGTTGTTGCACGGCTTTAAAACCAGAACGAAAATTGAGCAGGAATTGCAACGGCACGCTGCATTTTTGCCCTTGTTAAAACGGTTGCAACAAACGGATCTGCACGGTTTTTATGCGGAAATTATGCAGGCGGATCAAACGCAGTTGGCTGCTTGGCTGTTGCCGGTGATTCAACAGCAGCAAGCAGCTTATCAGCAACAGCAATTAACGCTGGATAATCCGGATTATTGGCTGTTGTACAGCTTAGAAAGTATGCAAATTAGTTTGGATAAACTGGATCCGGGCTTACTGTGTTTCTATCTGTTTAATCTGGTCAACTTGAAAACCGGGGAAGGTATTTATCAGGATGCAGGCATTCCGCATGCGTATTTGCGCGGGCAGAATATTGAGTTGATGGCGTGCTCTGATAACGTGATTCGTGGTGGATTGACGCCGAAACATGTGGATATTGCTGAATTATTACAAGTAATCGATTGCACTGAGATTACGCCGCAGATCATTGCACCGACAATAACCACCAATTATACCTACCCGACACCGGCGCAAGATTTTGCCTTGCAGCATATCGCTTATCAACAGGATGAGCGGGTGTCCGAGCAGGCAAAAAGTGCGGTTATTTTGTTGGTGATGAGCGGCGAGTTGCAATTGCGCACAACCGGACAGACGCTGCCCTTGCGACAAGGGCAATCAGCCTTTATTGATGCCGACACGGCATTTGAGCTTATCGGACGGCAGAGTGGCTACTGTGTATTAGCAAAACTGCCTTGATTTCTGCGGTGTGATATGAAAAAGCATAACTGAAATAATTGATCGGTTATGCTTTTTTATCGGGTACAATAACCGCACTTGCAACCATTTTGATGCCATAATGCCACAATCAATCACCTTACCACCCTTGAGCCTTTACATCCACATTCCCTGGTGCGTACAGAAATGCCCCTATTGTGATTTCAATTCCCATGCCCAGAAAGGGGCGATTCCGGAAGCGGAGTATATTCGGCATCTGCTGCAAGACTTAGACAACGATTTGCCTTATGTGCAAAACCGCACTTTGCATTCGATTTTTATCGGTGGCGGTACGCCGAGCCTGTTTTCGGCAAAAGGCATTGCCCATCTGCTGCAACAGGTTGAACAGCGAATTGCGTTTGCCGACGGGATTGAAATTACCCTTGAAGCCAATCCTGGCACGGCGGAAGCGGAGCGTTTTATCGGTTATCGCCAAGCCGGCGTGACCCGCATTTCAATGGGGATCCAAAGTTTCGAGCAAGAAAAGCTGCAACGACTGGGGCGGATTCATAACGTGGAAGAGGCGGTGCAGGCGATTCAGTTTGCCAAAAACAGCGGCTTAAACAGTTTTAATATCGATTTGATGCACGGCTTGCCGAATCAAACGGTTGAGCAGGCGTTAAATGATTTGCGCCAGGGGATTGCGCTCAATCCACCGCACTTGTCGTGGTATCAGCTTACGATCGAACCGAATACGCTGTTCTATTACCGACCGCCAAAATTGCCGGATGATGACGCGCTTTGGGATATTTTCGAGCAAGGACACCGGCTGTTGACCGAAGCGGGTTATCAGCAATATGAAACCTCGGCTTACGCCAAACCGGGCTATCAATGCCGACATAATCTAAATTATTGGCGTTTCGGTGACTATCTGGCGATCGGCTGCGGCGCGCACGGCAAAGTCAGTTTCCCGAACGGCGAGATTGTGCGCTACGCCAAAACCAAACACCCGAAAGGCTATATGCAAGGCAACTATCTGCATACGCAAAGTGCGGTCAGCGTAGCAGAACGTCCGTTTGAATTTTTTATGAACCGTTTTCGTTTGCTAGAACCGGTTGCCAAACAGGATTTCGTGCAACTGACCGGCTTAGATCTTGCCGGTGTCACTGAGAATATAGAATGGGCAAAACAACAGCATTATCTTGTGGAAACCGACCGCACTTGGCAAATCACCGAACACGGCAAACTGTTTTTGAATGAATTGTTAGCACGGTTTTTGGATTAAATATGCGTACAGAATGGAATGATAATTTCCCAGATACCTTGATTGATCGACGTTTAGGTGATGCAACATCACATCCGGAATATATTGCCGCAAAATCCGGTGATGTGACCGCAGCATACCGTTTGGCGAAGGATTTAGTGACTGATGAAGCGGTACAAAAATTAAAATTAATTATTGGTCAGCAGGATTTTGTTATAGTGCCGGTGCATGCCGAGGAAGCGATTGGAATTAATATGATTCCTTTAGCCGTGGCAAAAGTGCTAGCGGAAAAATTAGGTAAAGCAGTTGATTTATCTATTGTGCAAGCGACTAAAGTCTCGCGAACTGGCAGTGATGGTTGGCATAGATTGGCAAATTCACCTAAATTCGATGGAGTTTTTCCAGCTCATCAAAATGCACTCATTTTAGACGACACTCAAACTCAAGGCGGAACATTAGCCAGTTTAAAAGGTTATATTGAAAGGCAAGGTGGTAAGGTTATTGCGGTTTATGCTTTAACTGGCAAGCAATATTCAGTACAATTAAAACTATCAACAACAACACTGACACAACTGAGAGGAAAATATGGCGATCTTGAAGCGTGGTGGACAAGAGAATTTGGCTATGGTTTTGATAAACTCACCGAGTGGGAAGCAAAATTCCTCATCAATTCAGGTAAAACAATTGACCAAGTCAGAGATTTTATCATTAAGGCAAAACAAAATTGATGCTTATCGAAAATTGGAACAACTAAGCTATTCAAACTAATAAGAAAACGTCTTGGTAACTTCTTGCCAAGACGTTTTTGTTTCCATCGTATCTGAAAGCCATTGAACAATAACAATAACGTAGTAAGATAAATTAATTCTCTCATCATAAGGATAAGTCATGGATCAGCTCGAAATGAAAAAACAGGCGGCGCAAGCAGCGTTAAAATATGTGCAACCCGATAGCATTGTCGGGGTTGGCAGCGGTTCGACGGTGAACTGTTTTATCGATGCCTTAGGCACAATGGCAGATGAAATTAAAGGAGCGGTGGCGGCGTCGAAAGAGTCTGAACGTCGTTTAAGCGCCTTGGGCATTGAAGTATTTAACGCCAATGAGGTTTCCGCTTTGGATATTTATGTGGACGGTGCTGATGAAATCAACCCGCAAAAAATGATGATTAAAGGCGGGGGAGCGGCCTTGACACGTGAAAAAATTGTGTCTTCATTAGCAAAAAAATTCATCTGTATTGTGGATTCCAGTAAGCAAGTTGATGTGTTAGGCTCAACATTCCCATTGCCGGTGGAAGTGATTCCGATGGCTCGCTCTTATGTGGCGCGGAAATTGGTCGGCTTAGGCGGTGCACCGGAATATCGCGAAGGTGTGGTTACCGATAACGGCAATGTGATTTTAGACGTGTATAACTTCAAAATTATGCAGCCGATGGAAATGGAAAAGACCCTGAATAATATCGCCGGCGTAGTCACCAACGGAATTTTTGCTTTGCGCAGTGCCGATATTGTGATTGTCGGTAGTGCTCAAGGGGCTCAGGTTTTAGTGTAACAGGATTTTAGCTTAACTTAGGAACTAGAGGAAACAACATGACAGTAAGAGTCTCACTAGATAAGGCAAAAATCAAATTTTTGCTGCTGGAAGGCGTACATCAAAGTGCATTGGATAGTCTGCATCATGCGGGTTACACCAATATTGAGTACCATAAAAAAGCATTGGATGCAGAAGACCTGATTGAAGCGATCAAAGACGCCCATTTTATCGGCATTCGCTCGCGAACCGACTTAACGGCGGAAGTGTTGCAGCATGCGCAGAAGCTGATTGCTATCGGCTGTTTTTGCATCGGTACCAATCAGGTGGACTTGGAGGTGGCGAAACAGCGCGGGATTCCGGTGTTTAATGCACCGTTTTCCAACACCCGCTCGGTGGCTGAATTGGTGTTAGGCGAGATTTTACTGTTAATGCGCAAAGTGCCGCAGGCAAATGCAGAAGTGCATCGCGGTTTATGGAATAAATCTGCAAACGGTTCACATGAAGTGCGTGGTAAAAAGCTGGGAATTATCGGCTACGGGCATATCGGATCGCAATTGAGCATTCTGGCGGAAGCGGTCGGGATGCGAGTCTATTTTTATGATATTGAAAATAAATTGCCACTCGGTAATGCACAACAGATCCGTACCTTAGAAGAATTGTTGTCCACTTGTGATGTGGTTTCGCTGCATGTGCCGGAAAATGATTCGACCAAGAATCTGATGAGCAGAGAACGCATTGAACAATTGAAGCAAGATTCGATCTTGATCAACGCCGCTCGTGGCACAGTGGTGGATATTGCGGCACTGGCAGAAGCGCTCGACAGTGGACGGGTGTTAGGTGCGGCGATTGATGTGTTCCCGACTGAGCCGGCTTCAATTAACGACCCATTTGAGTCACCGCTGTGTCGTTTCGACAATGTGATTTTGACCCCGCATATTGGCGGATCAACCTCCGAAGCACAAGAAAATATTGGCTCGGAAGTGGCGAATAAGCTGGTGAAATATTCCGATAACGGTTCTACCTTATCAGCGGTTAATTTCCCGGAAGTATCGCTGCCGGAGCATTCCGGCACCAAGCGCTTAATGCATATTCACCACAACCGTCCGGGAGTGTTGAACAAAATCAACCAAATCTTTACCGATGAAGGCGTAAATATTGCGGCACAATTCTTACAAACCAATCCACAAATTGGTTATGTGGTGATTGATGTTGAAACCACTAATACTGACAGTGTGCTACAACGCTTGCGCAGCATTGAAGGTACGATTAAAGCACGCGTGTTGTTCTAGCCCAGTATTTGAAAATCGGTTTAATCTCACAAAGTGCGGTTTTCTCAGATGAAAGCCGCTTTTTATTTCGGAAAAGAAAATGTCACCACAAATAAACACCAATTATGCCGCGCCATTGTTGATTATCGGCTGTGTTATCTTCGGATTAGGCAGTCTGATTGTTAAATTTGTACCGGTGGGCGCTTATGCCATTGCTTTTTGGCGCTTATTGGTTGCTGCGCTGATCTTTTGGGGCTTAATGCGTTTGTTTAAGCAAAAACTGCCGCAAAGTCGCAAAGCAGTTTGCATGGCGCTGTTGTCCGGCGTGTTTTTAGGTTTAGACTTGGCATTATGGCATGAAAGTATTCATGCGGTCGGGCCGGGCATTTCCACCTTACTCAACAGCTTGCAGATCTTCTTTCTTGCCGCAATCGGATTTATCTGGTTTGCGGAGCGACTAAGCAAATTGCAACTGTGCAGTCTGCTGTTGGCAATTTGCGGTGTCGCGCTGATCGCCAGTCCGGAGTTTGGGTACAACAGCAATGCCAGCTGGGGTTTTGTCAGTGGCATCATATCCGGTGGCATGTTGGCGTTGTCGATGGTATTTGTGCGCAAAACCCAACAAGTCGAACAAACCGCACTTTTCCCATTGATGCTATTGATCAGTGTAGGCGGTATGCTGGCATTATTTTTGCCTTCGTTACTGCTTAACAGCCACAATTTATACCCCACTACTTGGCGTGATATCGGCTTGGTTCTGCTTTACGGTGCGCTTATGCAATGTTTCGCCTGGGGGCTTATTGCCTACGCAATTCCGCTGTTATCGCTCTCCGTTACCGGCTTACTGCTGCTCAGCGAACCGATCGCCGCCCTGCTGATTGACTATTTCTGGCTGTTAAAACCGATTAACCGCCTGCAATGGCTCGGTGCAGGTTTAACGCTGTTAGCGATCTATCTAGGTTCTTTGCGAACGAAAAAACGTAGTAATAATTTAAATGTAAAACAACAACCAAATCAGACGGAAGCGAGCAAAAAATGAGTGATTATTTTCCCTGATATTTGAGAAGCGAAATGGAAGCCACATTGTCCGATACACCAATGGTGTGCTGATTAGGTACACAAAAGGTGAGGAAAGCCACTTTGGTAAAAAAGTTTGGTCAACAGAGTGAGTGCATCACCTTTGATTATAGTGCACTTTAAACATGGCGAAAGCTGAACAGGGCGGATTTTATTGATCGGTTTGGCGAATTTATTACTGCTGCTAAGCGTACAAGATTTGCTTGCCGGACGCATAGAAGTGATTTACCTGCAATCTTGTCGGAACAGAAAAAGGGTAGTTAGGATTTTTTGCTTGAACACTTGATTAACGCCGAATCATACAATTGATATGCTGTATGTGGAAAGTTCTATTGTAAATACCTCGAACCTAGCACAACTTCAAA
>VDHG01000074.1 GCA_006228005.1 Testudinibacter crocodili | reverse complement strand
CAACAGACCCTATAACAGGAGAACTTTTTTATGGAATTAGTATTCATTCGTCACGGTTTCAGTGAGTGGAATGCCAAAAACTTATTCACCGGCTGGCGTGATGTCAACCTGACCGAACGTGGCATCGAAGAAGCCAAATCTGCCGGACAAAAATTGAAAACAGCCGGTTTCGAATTCGATATCGCATTCACTTCCGTGTTAACCCGTGCCATCAAAACCTGTAATATCGTGTTGGAAGAAGCCGATCAATTGTGGATTCCACAAGTCAAAAACTGGCGTTTGAACGAACGTCACTACGGTGAATTGCAAGGTCTGGATAAAAAAGCCACCGCAGAAAAATACGGTGACGAACAAGTTCACATCTGGCGCCGTTCGTATGACACTTTGCCACCGTTGTTGCCACAAGACGATCCAAATTCGGCACACAACGACCGCCGTTATGCCCATTTGCCAAGCGATGTGGTACCAGACGGTGAAAACCTGAAAGTAACTTTAGAACGTGTGTTGCCATTCTGGGAAGATCAAATCGCCCCTGCGTTATTGAGCGGTCAGCGTGTCTTGGTCACCGCACACGGCAACTCCTTGCGCGCCTTGGCAAAACACATTGAAGGCATTTCCGATGCAGATATTATGGATCTGGAAATTCCGACCGGTCAACCATTGGTATATCAATTAGATGATAATTTGAAAGTGGTTAAAAAATACTATCTGTAATTTAACCGAATAGCCCAATGCTAACCGCACTTGCTGATCTCATCGGTCAAAGTGCGGTTTTTTGTATACGTTGAGTGTGATTTGACAATATTTGTACAGTCTTGCCTAGTTTTATTTGGTTAAAGCAGGCAAGAGCGGTTATACTTACCGCTTACTTATTCATTCATTTATTTTTACGGACTGAGATTTCAATGGAAGATTTTATCCCTAAAGCTATTGAGTTTGCAGGCAATCACACAATCATGGTCGTGGCTTGGGTCGTGGTTTTCATCGGGGTGATCGTCACCTTTGCCAAATCGGCAACCTCTGCGGTCAAAGTGATCAATAATATGCAACTGACGCAATTGCTCAACAAAGAACACGGCGTGGTGGTTGATGTTCGCAGCAACGACGAATTCAAACGTGGACACATCATCGGCAGCGTACAAGCCCTGCCAAGTGAGATTAAAAATCACACTGCCAGTATTTTGGAGAAACATAAAGCCGTTCCGGTGATTGTGGTTGATGCCAGCGGATTAGGCTCTGAAGCTTTGGCAAATCAGCTGCACAAACAAGGTTTTGCACAGGTTTATAGCCTGAAAGAAGGCATCGGTGGTTGGCGCGCCGCTAATTTACCACTGGTGAAACACTAATTTTCTTTATTCTTAAAATTTTAAATCAGGGAGCTGAAAATGGCTGAAGAAAACACACAAGACGCAGTAAATAACGAAGAAGCCGTACAACCGACACTGCAAATCCAACGAATTTATGTTAAAGACGTTTCTTTCGAAGCGCCAAATCTACCAACGATTTTCCAACAAGAGTGGAAACCACAGTTAAAATTCGATTTAAATACCGAAACCATTGAACTGGCAGAAGGCTTATACGAAGTCTGCTTGAATCTAACCGTGGAAACCACCTTGGAAGACAGCAACGACATCGCTTTTATCTGTGAAGTCAAACAAGCCGGCGTATTCACCGTATTAGGCTTGGAAGGCGTACAGCTGGCGCACTGCCTGACCGCACAATGCCCGAACATGCTGTTCCCGTATGCACGTGAACTGATCTCCAGCTTAGTCAACCGTGGCACCTTCCCGGCGTTGAACCTGTCTCCGGTCAATTTTGATGCGCTGTTTATGCAACAATTGCAAGCACAGCAGGAAGCTGCGGAACAAGCCACCGAAACAACGCACTAAGCATTAATTTCTCTCAACATATAAAAATCGCAGGCAATTGTCTGCGATTTTGTTTTAGAATAGACGGACACTGCTGATAATTTTTTAGAATAAGGATTAGCATATGACCACCGCTCTGACCAATACCCCCATCACCGTGCTTGGTGCCGGTTCGTTCGGCACTTCATTAGCTATTGCGTTTTCGCGCAACGGCTACCCGACTTATCTGTGGGGGCACGATCAACACCATCTGCAACGTTTAGCAGACGAACGGCAAAACAGCCAATTCCTGCCGGATATTACCTTTCCCGATTCCTTGATTATCGAACCTAGCTTACGCAAAGCAATTCAGGCATCGCGCGATATTTTACTGGTGGTGCCGAGCCATGTGTTCGGCGATGTGATTGCTCAAATAAAACCATTGCTGAGAGATGACAGCCGCTTGATTTGGGCGACAAAAGGATTAGAAAGAGATAGCGGACGATTATTGCAAACAGTAGTCAAAGAACAACTTGGCAGCCACTATCCGTTAGCGGTGCTGTCTGGCCCAACCTTCGCCAAAGAGCTGGCAAACGGCTTGCCGACGGCAATCGCCTTAGCTTCCGATAATGCCCAATTTGCACGTGAAATACAAACCCGTATTCATTGCAGCAAACATTTTCGGGTATATATCAACAACGACATGATCGGTGTGCAGCTCGGTGGGGCGGTTAAAAACGTGATCGCCATCGGTGCCGGCATTTCCGACGGCATGGGCTTCGGTGCCAATGCACGTACCGCACTTATCACGCGTGGTATTGCCGAAATCACCCGCTTGGGGTTATCACTGGGCGCACAGCCGGAAACCTTTATGGGCATGGCTGGCTTGGGTGATTTGGTACTGACCTGTACCGACAATCAGTCGCGTAACCGCCGCTTTGGCTTAATGTTGGGGCAAGGTTTCAGCGCTCAGCAAGCATTGGATAATATCGGACAAGTGGTCGAAGGGTTTTACAACACCAAAGAGACACATCTGTTAGCACAACGCCAAGGGATCGAAATGCCGATCACCGAACAGATCTATCAAGTGCTGTTCTGCGGCAAAGATGCGCGTGATGCAGCATTGACACTGCTGGGGCGTGAACGTAAAGAAGAATATAGCAAAGAGTGAGAATTATGACCGAAATGTCTCCGCAAAAACTGCTGGATTTATGGCTATCGATCCGCAATGAAGCCAAAGAATTGGTGGACAACGAACCAATGTTGGCCAGTTTTTTCCATGCCACCATTTTGAAACACTACGATCTCGGCTTGGCACTGAGCTATATTTTAGCCAACAAGCTCTCGAATCCGATTATGCCGGCGATTGCACTGAAAGAGATTATTGAAGAGGCCTATCAAAATCATCCTGACCTGATTGCCTATGCCGCCAGCGACCTGCTCGCCGTGCGTGAACGCGATCCGGCTGTGCAGATGTTCTCCACGCCGCTGTTGTATTTGAAGGGCTACCACGCACTGCAAAGCTACCGTATCACCCACTACTTGTGGCAAGTGGGGCGCAAAGCCTTGGCAATTTACCTGCAAAACCAGATCTCAGTGGCGTTTGACGTCGATATCCACCCTGCGGCACGGATCGGCAAAGGGATTATGCTCGATCACGCCACCGGCATTGTGGTCGGCGAAACCGCCGTGATTGAAGACGACGTCTCGATTCTGCAAGGGGTTACGCTCGGCGGAACCGGCAAAGAGTGCGGCGACCGCCATCCGAAAGTGCGCGAAGGCGTAATGATCGGCGCAGGGGCAAAAATTCTCGGCAATATCGAAGTCGGACGCTTCGCCAAGATCGGCGCAGGCTCGGTGGTGCTACAGGCTGTGCCTGACTATGCGACTGCGGCTGGCGTACCCGCCAAAATCATCGCGCAACAACAAAAAACTAAACCCTCATTTGAAATGGATCAGTATTTTGACGATTGCGCTGAACAATCGGAATACGAATTTCGGAATATTTAAGCCCTAAAGAGCGGTTGACCGTCATGGCTAGCCAAACGCTCTTTTTAGCGATTACGCTAACAGCCCAAACGCATAACGCGCCAAGCTGAACGCAATCAGCCACATAATACAGCCGATAACAAAATCCAACACACGCCAAGTGGCAAGACGTTTGAACAGCGGAATCAGCAGTCTGGCGCCGTAGCCTAAGCCGAAAAACCATAAAGCGGAGGCAAAAATTGCGCCGATTAAAAATTCCAGTTTTTGTTCAAACAGCAGGGTCGAGGCGATGCCGCCGATAATCACTACGGTGTCGAGATAAACATGCGGATTGAGCAGGGTTAAGCCCAAGGTAATCAACACGGTTTTGACCGCACTTTGCGACGATGATCCCGTTTGATCAAGGCTTAAACCGCTGCTGCCCTGATACGCACTGCGAAACGCTCTGGCGCCATACACCAGCAAGAACAGTGCACCGACTACCGCCAACGCCAAGGTTGCGCTTGGGCTTTGCCCGATGAGGCTGCCCAAGCCCATTACACCGATGCAGATCAAGATAAAATCACACACAAAACAGGTGAGCGACACCCAGAAAATATGCCGTTGCAGTAAACCTTGCTTCAGCACAAATGCATTTTGTGCGCCGATTGCCACAATCAAACTACCGGAAACCAAGAATCCTTGAATAAGTTGTTCCATATTAAGCCACTTTTTTATAGGTTGATATTCGGATTAACCGCATTGGCAAAACCCAACTGCCGCCAGGCTTCATATACCGTCACCGCCACCGCATTGGACAAATTCATGCTGCGGCTGTTCGCCACCATCGGCAAACGGATTTTTTGTGCCAACGGCAGGCTGTCTAAAATTGGGCGTGGAATGCCACGGGTTTCCGGCCCGAACATCAAAAAATCGCCCGGTTGATAATGCACTTCGGCATGATTCGGCCCGCCTTTGGTGGTTAACGCAAACAGCCGTTGTGGTTGTGCCTGTTGCATAAACACCTCGAATGACGGATATTTTTTAATTTCGGCAAATTCGTGGTAATCCAAGCCAGAACGACGCAATTTTTTATCGTCCCAAGCAAAGCCCAACGGTTCGATCAAATGCAAGCGAAAACCGCAGTTGGCGCATAAACGGATGATATTACCACTGTTTTGCGGAATTTCCGGCTCGTATAATACAATGTCTAACATAATCTCAATTCATCTAATTCAAAAACAGAGGCAAACTATACCACTCTCGCCTATTTAAACAAGTGCTGAAAGTGCGGTTAAAATTGGATAGAATGCCCTATTCCAAGCAAAAAAAGAGAACAATTATGCCTGAATTACCCGAAGTCGAAACCACCCTGCGCGGCATTGCGCCGTTTGTGTTGGGGCAACAAATTGAGCAAATTCGTGTTCACCGCAGCAAATTGCGCTGGGAAGTCAGCCCCGAACTCAGCGAGTTTTACAACGTGCGTATCACTGGCTTGCAGCGCCGTGCCAAATATCTGATTATCGAAACCGAGCAGGGTTATATTGTCGGACATCTAGGGATGTCGGGATCGTTACGGATTGTGGATATAGATGATGAAAGTGCGGTGCGGGATAAACACGATCATCTGGAATTTATTTTCACCAACGGTAAGATTTTGCGTTATAACGATCCACGCCGTTTCGGCGCTTGGCTATGGGCGGAAACCTTAGCCGATTTTCCGCTGTTCGCCAAGCTCGGCCCCGAACCGCTGTCCGAGGAGTTTAATGCCGATTATTTTTGGCAAAAAAGCCGCAATAAAAATACCCCGATCAAATCGTTTGTGATGAACAATGCGGTGGTGGTCGGTGTTGGCAATATTTACGCCAACGAAACCCTGTTTTTATGCGGCATTCACCCGCTCACGCCACCGAGTAAATTGACCCGTGCACAATGCGAACAACTGGTCGAGCAAATTAAGTTGGTATTAAAAGAAGCTATCCGTCAAGGCGGCACATCGTTGAAAGATTTTATTCAACCGGACGGTCGCCCCGGCTATTTTGCACAACAGTTGTATGTCTATGGCAAAGCCGGCGAACCTTGCCCGACTTGCGGCACCAAAATCGAAAGTGCGGTCATTGGGCAACGGAATAGTTTTTATTGTCCGAGATGTCAGGGGTTGTAACGGTAAGAAACAGATCTGTACAACCCGAGGTGTATGCAAGTTATTCGAGATTACGGATGAATCAACTCTGTTGGGGCTGTGGAATACCGCACTTTTCCTTCGCCCCTTGTGGGAGAAGGACAGATTTTTGCTTCGTTCAGAAGCGAAAATCAGGATGAGGGGTAAAGTGTGGTGCAGTGTACCGAGCTCTCCCCCTCATCCGCCCTTCGGGCACCTTTTCCCATCAAGGGAGAAGGAAATAATGTGCTGTAACTGAATTGAGCGTAGTCGTTAGAATTCCTTCGCCCTTGTGAGAGAAAAAAAGGTGGGATACAGCCCAAAGTGTAAACGATGTCATCGGTTAATATGTAAAGGATGTTCGGGTTGTACCTATCAACTCATTCCCAACACTCCTTTCATCTGCGCAATCACCTGTTGCGCCTGAATTTGTTGCATCAAATCTTTGCCTTTGGTGCGGGTCGCCCAAGGCAGTTCGGCAGATGGTTTGCCGTATTGCGCCTGAATATTTTGTTCATACACCGACACGACATTCGCCAGATTGTTATACGGTGCGGTGCGCAGCGGGTTGTGCACCGCATATAACCCAATCACCGGTGTGCCTTGCATGGTTGCCATATGCGCCGGACCTGAATCCGGTGAAATCAGCAAATCCACTTGACCGATCAATGCTATCAATTGTAATAACGAGGTTTTACCGACCACATTAGTCAACGCAATACCGCACTTTTGCGCAATTTCAGCCGCCATCGCCATTTCGCGTGGCGCAGGGGAACCGGCGAGAATAACGTTGATGTTCTGTTCAGCAGCATAACGAGCCACCGCCACATACCCCTCGACCGTCCAATCTTTTTCCGCTTTACTGGAACAAGGGCAAATCAGCAGATTTTTTCGGCTCGGATCAATCAGACTGCTGGCATACTCCCGATCTGCCGCCGCCAGTGGAATATCCCAACGAGGTGGGCTGGACGGCACGCCGATGGCTTGCGCAAACGCCAGAAATCCGTCCAAAACATGGGGATTTTGCGGCTCGCTGATGGTGCGGTTGGTAAACAACCACTGCCCTTCACGCGCCCGTTTTTTCGCAAACCCAATTTTATACTTAGCTTTAATTCCTAGCGATAACACCGAGGCTCGAAGTGCGGTCTGCATATTCAGCAAGGCATCAAAACGCTGATTTTTCAATTGCTTCCAAATCGCTAACACGCCGCGCCAACCGCACTTTTTATCAAACACCACAGTTTTCACCTTTGGCAACACCGACACCAGCTGTGCTTCGGTTTTGCCGACAATCCAAGTGATTTCAGTGGCCGGATAGTAGCGTTGAATCTGCTGTACCATGGCAATCGCATTGCACACATCACCAATCGCCGAGAGGCGCAAGATACAAATTTTTTCAGGAGCTTGGGTAAAAAGCGGTTGTTTTGCCATAACTTTCTGCATAATTAAACGATTTTTGGTTGGGATTTGATTTATTCTAAAGTAAAATCGGAAAATTACCATGTTAATCTGCGGACAATACGATGGCTTACATTCAACACGGCAACCACTACTTTCTCCTGAATAGCGACACCGCACTAACGCCTGAACAACTGTTTGATATTGAATATTGGCAGCAGCAGCAACGAGTGATCGGGCAAGCTAAAGGGCGTGGGATCACTTGGTTTCTGCAGGCCGATGATTTGGATATCGGCAAAAATCTGGCACTGCGCCACTATTACCGCGGCGGCTGGTCGGCAAAATTCAACCGTGACCGCTACTTTGATTGTGCCTTGAAAAACAGCCGCAGCTTTACCGAATTCGAAATGCTGCGCCGACTGCACAAAGCCGGATTACCGGTGCCAGAGCCAATTGCAGCAAGGGTCATCAAAAAAACTATCGGTTACCAAGCGGATATTTTGTTGCAGAAAATCGAAAATGCACAGGATTTGACCGCACTTTTACAGCAACAAACTCTGAGCGAGCCACAATGGCAGGAGATTGGTGGCTTGATTCGGCAGATGCACGATCTGCAAGTCTGCCACCGTGATTTAAACGCACACAATATTTTGTTGCAGCAGCAGGGGCTGCACAAATTTTGGCTGATTGATTTTGATAAGTGTGATTTTCTCAGTGGTGATAATTGGAAAGCCGATAATTTGGCACGGCTGCACCGCTCTTTTCTCAAAGAGGTCGGGCGGATGCAGATTCAATTCAGCGAACAGAATTGGCAACAGCTACTCACCGGTTATCATTTTTAAGCTTTCACGTCTAGGGTCTGTTGATGTTTGGCGTGTTTTTGCTGCAACGCCTGATATACCACTTGTGGCACAAGGGCTTGGGTATCGCCGCCGTGCAAACTGATTTCACGGATCATGGTCGAGGAAACATATGACCAACGATCGGACGGTGGAAAGAATAGGCTTTCCACACCATGGGTCAGCAAGCGGTTTAAATGCGACAGTTGCAGCTCATATTCAAAATCCGCCACTGCCCGCACACCGCGAATAATCGCCTTGACCTGATATTGCTTAATCACCTCGGCCAGTAAACCAGAAAAACCGATTACTTCAACATTTGTTAAATGTCGGCATGATTGCCGCACCAGTTCAATCCGCTGTTCCAGCTCAAACAGCGGCTTTTTACTGGGGCTCGCCGCCACCGCCACAATAATTTTAGGGAACAGCAACGCACTGCGCTCAATGATATCCAGATGTCCGTTGGTAATCGGATCAAATGTGCCGGGGTAGATCACGCTGGTTTGCATCTTCAACATCCTATTTTTCCAGATAAGGGCGCAATAATAGCATCAAACGATCCAGTGCGCCGCGATTTTCCACTAATACCTGATAGCCTGCTTCGCCATAGCGTTGTGCCAGTGTTGGTGTTGACAGTAACCCATCGACTTCCGCTGCCAACGCCTCGCTTTGACTCTCGATTTCAATCACACCGTTCACCGTTCGCAACGCGCTGAACACCTCTGGAAAATTAAAAGTGTGTTTACCAGAGATTACCGGCAGTTTAAACGCCAACGGTTCCAGCGGATTGTGTCCGCCAATCGGCAATAAGCTACCGCCGACAAAAGCGATATCGCTGATGCCATACATCAACATCAGCTCGCCCATTGAATCAATCAACATCACTTGCGTTTCTGCACTTGGCGCTTGCTGCGCCGAACGCCGTACCGCACTTAGCCCCAATTTCTCAATGAGGTCATATACGGCTTGAAAACGTTCCGGGTGGCGTGGCACCAGCAGCAGCAATAAATCGGGATAGTGTTGCAACAAAGTGCGGTGCGCTTGCAAGATAATGTCATCTTCATCCTGATGGGTGCTGGCGGCAATCCACACTGGACGCTTGCTTGGCAGCCATGTTTGGCGTAGTTCTGCGATTTGTTGCAGTAATACTGTACTGAGACTTAAATCATACTTTAGATTGCCCATCACACTCAGACGTGATTTGTCATAATCCAAACTCAGATATCGGCTGGCGCTAATGCTGTCCTGCGCGGCAATATGTGTAATTTGCGACAACATCCGGTGCACAATTTTTTTCAATTTGCCGTAACGCGTTGCCGAGCGAGCCGATAAGCGAGCATTGGCAATCACTAACGGAATATTACGTTTTGCTAACTGACCAATAAAGTTCGGCCACAATTCGGTTTCCATCACAATGCAGAGCTTCGGCTGCACAAAACGTATAAAGCGTGCCATCGCAGTCGGGGTGTCGTAAGGGAGATAAACATGTGTCACACGCTTACCAAAGACCGATTTCACCCGCTCCAAACCAGTCGGTGTCACCGTGGTAATCGTCAGCGCCAACTGCGGATATTCAGCCAAAATCGTATTCACCAGCGGCTGCGCCGCCATCACTTCGCCAACGGACGCCGCATGAATCAACACCCCATTTGGCTGTGGCGCAACATTTTTCCTGCTGTAGATGCCATAGCGTTCAGGTAACCGCTGCCGATATGCTGGGGATTTACGGCTACGGAAAAGGGTGAACAGCAGGATGAAGGGCTGAATGAGATAAATTAAGATGTTATAAAGTAAAAAAAACATAATGCCTCATTTGGTCATATAACAATGCTATGTGCGTTTATTTGCCAATAAGGCATTTTGCCCTAACACCGTTAAACGGTATTTTTGTGTTGGACTACGAGGTGAATCAGGTTCCGTCATCTCGACCAAGCCAGCAGCTACCGCCGGTTTCAAATAATTGTCCATAAATGTCGGGCGATGTAGTAAAGATAATGTTTGTAATAGCATTTTTGTACTGAGTGGCTGAGCAGCTAATGCCTCTAACAAAGCAAGAGTTGTCGCACTTACCTGATTATTTACTTGTTCGGTTACTTGTTCGGTTACTTGTTCGGTTACTTGTTCAAACCCCTGATGTATCGGCAAACGAATTAAAAAATAGCTACGATCATCATCAGTTTCGAATTCAGGTGGTGGCGAACCATTTTGCTGCATCATGCGCAATATTTTGGGAATTCCCGTCGATCGCCCCTCAGTGAGTTCCAATTCCTTCAAAAACTCTCCAATCCGACGATTACGATAGCGGCGGCTCACAGCATTTCCTGATTGAAGATCTTGCAGCCGAATAGCACGATCTGGACCAGGAAAGCTCAATACCACTAAGGCTTGCCGATCAATCCGAATTTCGATCGGCTCACGAATTTGATAAGAGCGATGATACACCGCATTGACCACAGCTTCTTCTATTGCCGCAAACGGAAAATTCCAAAAACGCTCAACTTCTGCTTGGTGTGCAAGCTTTATCACGCCCTCTTTGATATAGTTGCTCTGAATGTAGGCTAGAGCATCCCGAGTAATACGCCCGAGAGGACCTTTGAAAATTTTTTCTTCAAAACGATCACCGCCAACCCCATCAGGAAAATAAACAATATCAATCTGCGTTGCCGGAAAAAATTGCTCTGGATGAGGATTAAAAAAAAGCAAGCCGACATTTTTTGGTAGCACCATTTCACTCGGTCCACCCACGATATTCATTCTGCGCGCCAGTGTTTCCAACTCAAAAAATTGAGCCTCACTCGCTAATTCACTGTTGACTTCTTCAAGAAAATCTCGCATCAAACGGGGGGAAAGATCGTCCAACGTTGCTGTCTGACGATAACGATCATCAAATGGCACACTGGCTGCTAACCCCAATAACTCTCGCTCATCCTCACCGAAAGCTTTTACAGTACTCGTGTGTTTACGCAGGTAATAGCCCCAATCACTTTTTTTATCACTCAAACTGAGCTTGGCACGATAAGGGCGCATTTCACCACCTGGTGCCCATAACACCAGAATGGTTTTACCTTGAATTTCATAGGTTGCTGTCAGTGGATGATAATGTGGGAAGATCGCTGAATATCCTAGATTTAGCAATTCTTTTTGAATTGAATCAATTTGTTGCGGCAATAAGCCAACTGGTGGCAACTGAGGCTGCCCCTGTTGCTCATCAAGCCCGATCAAAATATATCCGCCGCCGATATTATGAAAGTCATTGGCAAAGGCGCAAAGGGTATGCAAAATCGCCTCGGGATTCCAACCCGCTTTATATTCAATGCGTTCACTTTCAACCGTACGTTGATGAAGCAAATCATTAATATTGATAGGTAACTTTGTTAGCATAAGCCCTTAATTTAATCCATTAATTCGGTAGAATGATTTAAAAATTGTGCTACACCATTTTCGCAAGTTGTTAATTTTTGCTCAATGACATTTTTTAACAAACGGTCATTTCCCGGCAGGGCATCACGCTCGGCTTCATTGTGCCATAGGTGATAAGCAATCGCAGCAAAGCGAATATCTTTGCGTTTTACACCATTGTTAAATAAGCGTGCCACAAATTCACTGTCTTCACGCCCCCAGCCGACAAAATCATTATTAAAGCCATTTACCGCCAGGGCATCTTCACGGAAAAATGCCATATTGCAGCCCCGAATCCCTTTGTAATAATCACGCTTTTCTTTATGTAAAATCGAATTTAACCATGGCAAATGACAAGCGGAAAGGCGTTTTTCCAAGCGCTTTTCAATCCCTTTTTGATACCATTTAATCTGTGGATAATTCATCGGTTGCTGTAAAATTTCAACAGTTTTTTGCTGTGGTAACACCACGCGACTGCCTTGCATAAACACACCTTTTTTGGCAGCCTTTAAGTGATCTTGAATAAACTGAGGGTGCATCACCATATCACCGTCAATCACCACAATATAATCTGCCGTGGCTTGTGCCAATGCACGATTTC
>VDHG01000073.1 GCA_006228005.1 Testudinibacter crocodili | reverse complement strand
GAGCGTCTTCGGCTTTACGGGCTTCTTCAGCTTTACGAGCTTCTTCGGCTTTTTTTGCCGCATCAGTGGTTGTGTTATCTGTTGCTGGTGTAGTAGGTGCTGAGGTATTTGTGTTATTTGGTGTTGAACTTCCACCACCTGATGAACCACAGGCAATGGCTCCGAGGGAGATTAAAATCGCAAGTGCGGTTGTTTTGATCGTCGGTTTCATCATTGGATTCCTTGTTGGTTATTTATGAGATAAAAATGAAGTATTAATGTGGTTTTCGCTCCAAATTGACGAAAAAAACATTAAACCTCCTTAGTTTAAAAAAAAAAAAAAAAAAACAAGGCTTTAGCGATCTTTAAGCAGAAATTTTGATCTTTATCACGTTTATTTTAAAAATGGAGTAAAATTTCAAAATAAGAGAGGAGCAAAGAAAAAATAAAAGCGCGCTATCAGCAAGAGGGCGGATAGCGCGTTGAAAATCGGAGATTGTGTGGAGTTAATAAATCACGTTGTTGTGATAGCGCGACAAAATCGCTTGGATATGATCCATTTTTTCTTTGCTGGGCGGCAGCACATCTTCCAGCTCGTATTTTTCGCCCATCGCTTCCCATTTGTGTTGTCCCAAGCGGTGATACGGCAGCAGTTCGATTTTTTCGATATTGTGCATGTCTTTGATAAATTCGCCAAGCAGGGTGACGGAGTGATCGTCATCAGTGTAGCCTGGCACGACCACATAGCGAATCCAGGTGCGTTGGTTGCGTTTTTGCAGATAGCGGGCAAATTCCAGCGTACGTTTATTTGGCACGCCGATCAAATTTTGGTGGATTTTATCGTCCAGTTGTTTCAAATCTAGTAGCACCAAATCAGTGACATCAAGCAGTTCGTCAATCATGTTGTCGTAACGGCGCACAAAACCGTTGGTGTCGAGGCAGGTGTGAATGCCTTGTGCTTTACAGGCACGAAACCAATCACGCACAAATTCCGCTTGCAGAATTGCTTCGCCGCCGGACGCCGTGACACCACCGCCGGATGCGTTCATAAAATGGCGGTAAGTGACGACTTCCTTCATCAGCTCTTCGACGGTGATCTCTTTGCCACCGTCTAAATCCCAAGTATCGCGATTATGGCAATATTGACAGCGCATTAAACAGCCTTGTAAAAACAGAATAAAACGGATTCCCGGCCCGTCCACCGTGCCACAGGATTCAAAAGAGTGAATGCGTGCTTTAATCGTCATAGCCATTCCAAAAGAGAGTAAAAGTGCGGTCAATTTTACCTGAAACAACCGCACTTTGCGATAGAAAGTCTGATTTGAATATGATTATGCGTACTTTTCTAGGAATTGAGTTGGGGTTAGAATTTCTATTGGGAGATAGGTAAGTTCTGTGAAATCTTTGTCGCCTGTGATTAAGATATCTGCATTTTCCAAAATTGCGGTAGCAATCACCGGATAATCTTTTTCGTCCCGAATATCGATATGTAAATCAAATTTGGTTGGAGTATAGACTAATTCATAGCTGATAATCGAAAGCAGTCGATCAATCACATCTAATTTATGCGGAAATTTGCGTTCAACCACGGTTTTTAATTCATTTACGACGTAGGAGGAAAGCACCATTGTATTTTCAATGGCAACTAATTCAATTAAACGGTTCATTCGCTCGGACGGAAAAAGTAATGCGGATAGCAATACATTGGTGTCTAGCATGATTCGCATTAGATTTCTTTCCGTAGTAGTTTGATTAATTCAACCACATCACCTTCGGAATAAAGTCCTGCTTTTTCGGCCTCACCCTGAAAGGCTTGTTGCGCTTCTTTAATTGCCAGCATCGTAGAATTTAAGATTTCGATTTTGCCGTTATTTTCAACAAATAGTAATTTATCGCCTTCTTTTACGTTCAATTTTTTACGAATAGCGATTGGAATGGTGATTTGCCCTTTTGAAGTAATTTTAGCGAGTTCCATAATACTCTCCTTTCATTCCTTACTTTTCAGGAATTCTGTGTTTTTAAGATTTTGACACAGTTTGATCGGACAAGCAAGCAGAAAAAAATCGCTAATTAGCAGAGGGAATTTTGGATTGTTATTCCAACAATGCAAAATTAGAGAGTAAAAGTGCGATCAGTTTTACCTGAAATAACCGCACTTTGCGATAGGGCGGATTAAGGAGGTGGGATATATTGGATTACGGCTTGATCCTTTTGCGGAAAGGGAACATTATGCCACTATTCTTATTTGCGATTAGGAGTATGCAATGGAACAGCAATGCACAGCGGATTATTTGGATTATCTGAAAAAAGAAGTCGAACTGGGTGATAAAGATTTTGAAAATGGCAATGAATTTAGCGATAAAGAGGTTTATCGCGGTGTAAAAGAGGTGCTATATAATGCGGTATTAAAATATGAACAAAATGCTGCTTGAATATAAAATTCGGTATTCGGCAAGAGCGAAACAAAATCTTGAAAATATTGCGTTGGGGATTATCGAAATCACCTCGTTAAAACACAAAGGGCGGAAATTTCCGTCCTTTGTGGCTATTTATCAATTGGGCTAATGTTCCCCTGATTTAAAATGCGTTTAAAACGTCTTTTCAAAAATCAGATTGACATTTTTCTGTGTATAGGAATACATCGACGGCAGGTTGCTGTCTTGTTTTTTCCAGTTGAAATGCAGTTTCGGCGTGATGCCCCAAACGTGCCAATTGCGTTTCCACAGGGTTAAATTCACGTTATAAATCTTATCGTTGCGCACTTTGCCGAGCGGAATCATCTCGCCCAATTTGGCTTGATCTTTGTAGTTGCGCTGTGCGTAAGAAAAGCCCAAACGGGAGGAAACGCCCCATTGCCACTCTTGCCCCCAACCGAGCCGCAGGGTGCGGGTGTTGTTGCTGTATTGCGACAAGCGCGTTTTTTCACGGTTATAATCGCCGCCAAAATAGAAAAGTTGGCGCGGGCTGCGTAGCCACAGCAGGGTGGCGGAAGCCAGTTGGCTGTGTCCGTTCAAGTTTTGGCTGTCGTAATAGCGCTGTTCGGCGTGTTCAAGTGCGGTTGAAAGCTGCCAGTTGGCATTGAGCCAACGACGATATTCGCCACGCACGCCGTTCGCCCATTTATAGGATTGATTGCCATACCAGCGTTTTTCGTAAAACGGCAAAATAGACACACTTTGCACCGCACTTTTGTGGGTGTAACCGAGATAAGTGCGGTTATAAATATCATCATAATCATGATTATCCCAAAAATTCTTGCCGAATAGCTCCGTGCCGACATGCAAATAGTGTGCGCCAGTCAGGTTGAAATCACGCTCTAGGCTGAACGAGTAGGCAATGCCGTGCGCAGACTGCGGCAACATGCTGTCGCCTTTGATAAAACCCGTGTTCTCGATTTCGCGCTTGGACGAGGTGTTATTGACATTGCTGTCACGCAGGTAATAAGCACTGAAACTGCTTTGCCAACCACTACGTTGCTGTAGTGCGTCGAGATAAGAATCAATCAGCCGCACCACCGGCGCAGGCACGCCGACCGCACTTTTGGCTTTTTCAAACTGATCGCGCGCCGCATTGTCTTGGCGAGCGTGAAACAGGCTTTTTGCCAGTTCGATCCGCACTGGATTGAGATCCGGATTGATGGCGAGAATCTCACGAAAGCGGCTAATCGCCAGCGGATAATCTTGCGCCAGTTGCGCTAATGTCGCCTCGGCAAAACGGACGAGAATCAGCTCATGTTGTGCAAACGTGCGGTAAATCGGCAACAATTCATTGATTAATTCCGCATTGCGTTGTTGCAGTGCTAAGTTCAGCCAATCTTGGGTTAATTGCGGATTTGCCAACAACTGCGCCCGACTGACCCGCAACGGCTGCACCGCACTTTGCCCCGATTCTTCCACCTTTTGCGGCGGCGCAGTCGGGCGTGCGATATTTTGAATGCTTTCGGGGGTTGTCGCTTGATTCACGCTGACGGTGGTTTCGGCAACCGCACTTGCTGCACAAAGTGCGGTGACGGAGAAAATATAAAATTGTTTTTTCATTGCTCTGCTCAAAAACAGAGGCGCCAAGTGCGCCTCAAAAGATTAGTATTTATTAGTATCGTTATTTATGTTCTGCGGTAAAGGCAGCATCTAAGCGATAACCACCATGCTCCATCGTCATCGGCGCTTGTAAATTAGTTAAGCCTGATACTTGTTTACCATCGGGCCCCATAATTTTGCCTTCGTAAGTTCCTGTATATTGTATATCAAGCCATTCATCATTATTATTGTTGTACTGATGACGGCTTTCGGTAGTGTTTGCATTACCTTTAAATTCTAATAAACCATTATATGTATCAATTGTAGTTTCAGTTAAATTAATGTTGCCATAGCGAATATAGCCGCCATGTGGGTCAGGGCTTCGAGTTATAGCACCAGAAATTGTTTTATTAATAAAATCTGCATTGAGCGTTATATTTGCATTTACATCAATATTAGAATTATAATCTGATGAAATGACATAAGCGGTTCCTTGATACTGTGCAGTTCCTTGAATTTTTTGTAATTTTTCCAGTTGGGTCATTCGAGTAGGATTGTCACCATATACTAATTGAGTTTGTTGATTAGTGTGATGTTGATTAGTGTGATTTGTTGTGGAGGATGAAATTGAGGTAATAGAGTGTCCAGCTTCTTCTAAGTTGTAGGCATACGTTTGATATATGTCAAGTTTTCCCACACTACCGTCATCTCTATAACCTGTCGTGGCATAATCTAAAGATTCGGAAGATCCGGTTCGAGTTCCGTCAGCGGTAATTCTGGTAATATCAGCATGAAGTGCTGTTGCATCAAGATCTGAACCAGAATAATAAGGCTGCAATATTCCTCCAATCTGTACAAATTTTGCTACATAAGGTTCTCGAGCTTTTTCCCTTTCTAATTTTTCTTTTTCAATTGCGGCTAATTAGTCTGCTTTTGCTTGTTTTTCTTTAGCGATACGCTCTTCTTCTAAGCGATATACCCATAATTGATTTTGTAGGTCTCCTACAGTTTGATTTAGCTGATTGATTTGCTCATTTGCTGCGGCTAATTGGTTTTCATAGGTGTTTTTTGTAGTTTCAACTTCTGCTAAATCAGTTTGTAGTTGTACAATCTGTTTTTGAGCTTGGGCTATTTGCTTATTTTTTTCTTGTAAGGAAAGTTCAGAGGCTTGTTTTAATTTTGCAATATTGGCTTCATATTCCTTAATTTGTTGTTCTGCAGATTTAACCGCACTTTGTGCTTGTTGCAAGTCTTTTTCTGTTTTTGTTGCTGCTTCTTTGGTGGTGCGGAGTTGCTCTTGAGCCTGTTGCAGTTGTTGCGTAACTTACTTCGCTTTTTCTTCTGCTGTACTTTCAATAGTATTTCGAATATCGGTGGTTGGTGTTGGAGTAGTATCGGCGGTAGCCGGTGTCACTGTTGTTGATGTATTGGTATTTGCAGCAGATTTGTTGTCTGATCCTCCGCCCGACGATCCGCAAGCGACTGCACCGAGTGAAATTAAGATAGCCAAAGCAGTGGTTTTTTATTGTGGGTTTCATAAAATATTCCTTATGGTTGTAAAAATGTAAAGAAAATTCAAAAGTTAATGATTCCTTCACTCCAAAACAGATAAAAAATCATTAAACTTTCTCAGTTTAAAAAAAAAAAAAAAAA
>VDHG01000072.1 GCA_006228005.1 Testudinibacter crocodili | reverse complement strand
GTTTAAAATGAGCACACTCATCGTTGTAATCCTCATCAATAGTCCCACTATTGATTTCGGCTTACGCCTAGATTGTGCTCATTTTAAACGACAACTCAAAATATAAACAAAGATCAACAGACCCTAGTTGCACTCAATTTTCAACAAATGCGAGAAATGATCGGTTTGGAAACCACGGCTTAACATAAAGCGCCAAGCCTTTTGTTTCAGTACCGGCGTCCACTCTGTTGGCGTATGATCGCCATATTTTTTAGCAAACACCTGCTCGGCAAGTGCAAACCAGTCAATCTGATCCGTTGCCAGTTGTTGCGCAATCAGCGCTGTTTCAATCCCTTTTTGCTGCAACTCCTGCCGAATCCGCAACGGGCCATAACCTTTGCGGCTGCGTGCCAGCAGAAAGTGTTGGCAAAAGCGCTGATCGCTTTGCCAGCCTTTAAGCTGACAATGTTCGATCACTGTTTCAATTTCTGCTTCACTGAATGCTTTTGCCCGCATTTTCTGTTGAATTTCATACACACTGTAATCACGGCGCGCCAGCAAATTAAGAAGGTAAGATAAGGCGATATTATTCATAGCACAAAGAGCGGTTGTAAGATGAGTTAATTTGTCTATTAAAACATATTTTTGCGCAAAGTGCAGTGGGATACCGCACTTTGTTCTTAACGAGCGCTCACATTGTCATTATCCAACTAGTTATCCAGCGCCATCGCCAACAGGGTAATCGGGTGCAAGCATTGGCGGCTGGTGGACATATCAATTTGCCATTTGCAGGTTTCACAATCGGAAACAATATAGTCAAACCCGCCCTGATCGATCTGCTGGAACAAGCCGTTGCCAATCGCTTGCGCCGTGTCATAATTTTCCGATTTGAAACCGTAAGTGCCGGCAATACCACAGCATTGCGAATTCAGCATCACGATCTCCAGTTGCGGAATTTTTCGCAATACTTCAATGGTATACGGCACCCAACCGCTCTTTTCCATATGGCAGGCGGTATGATATGCCACTCGCAGCGGCAGTGGTTTCAGCGGCAACGTTTTGCCTTGCTGCAACAAGGTGTATAAATGGCGTGTCACCAATTGGATATGTGACCGCACTTTGTGGTTATCCAAACCTAAAATATGTTGATACTCATCACGCAGGGTCAAGGTGCAGGTGGAAGAGGTGCCGACAATATCCAGTTTGCGTTCGCTAATGGCTTTCTCCAATTGCAGAAGATTAAACTCACCTTGTTTTTTCGCCCGCTCCGGAAAGCCGTTAACCATCAACGGCACGCCACAGCATTTCTCTTTTTCCAACAACAGCACGCCGATATTCATCGCATTAAACACCTCAATCAGCTCTTTGCCCAAGGTGGGATTGTTGTAATTGACATAGCAGCCGTGATAGTAACCGATTTTTTCTGGATATTGCTGTTGCCTTTCAGCTACCTTGCCATACCACTGACGGAAAGTGCCGAATGAATATTTGGGCAGGCTGCGCTGTTTAGCCACTTTCAGAGTTTTATCCAACAAGAAACGAGTGGCTTTCAAACCAGTCAAGGCATTGACCACCGGTGCAAACGGCGTGGAAAGCGATCCCATAATATCGGTGTTGCTTAACACCGCATCACGCAATTTTTGAATTGCCGGTTTATCCTGTTTTTTGCTGTAACGATTTCTGGCACGCACAATAATATCGCCGATTTTGACATCGGACGGGCAGGCAACTTCGCAACGTTTGCAGTTGGTGCAATACTTCAGCGCTTCATCGTAAAATTCGGCACTTTTCAAACGTAAGCGCTCGCCGTCAGGGCCAGACTGTTTCGGCCCCGGATAGAACGGATTATTGCGTGAAACCGGACAAACGGCAGTACAAGCAGTGCATTTGATACAACTTTCAAAACTGTTGTCTTGATGAATTTGGGTTTGCGTACGCTCTGCCTGTTGAATCAATTCCTGTAAATTCATACGCTTTTCTCCTGCAAAATTCGGTCTGCCACTGCCAACGCCGTCACCACCGCCACGCCGGAACCACAACCTTGGTGAATCGCATCATAACCGCCAACCACCGCGCCGATTGCATATAAATTATCGATCACCGTCTGTTGTTTCATCGCTTGGCAATGGACATTAATTTTAGCACCAAACTGTTGATAAGGCTGAGCAGAGGCAAAACGACGATGAGTCCACTGGCTGCGCTGCTGCTGGCTAAACAGATCTAGCCCAAAAATTGGTTCGACAATCTGATCGAATTCAGCAACCAAACCGTTACTGAAAAAACTGCCGCTTGCCAACACATAATGATCGGCACTCAGTGCCACCTCTTCGTTCAAACGGGTATAAAGTGCGGTTACACGGTTTTCGTGCATCTCAGCACGCAGTACACTGTCGCCTTTCATCATAATCCCACCTGCGTGTTCAAAGGCTTTTTGCAATAAGCGGTGCTGGCGAATTCCCAGTAGTGAAGGTGGTAACGTAGGCAGTTCAAACAGTTTAATGCCACAAGCTTGCTGCAACTGTTGTAAAAAATTATCGTTATCTAAACCGAAACAGGCCGGCAAAAATGCCATGGTCGCGCCCTTTGCTGCTTTTTTTAGCTCAGAAACTAACTGCTGAAAATTCAGTTTATGCTCCAATGCCTGTGAAATATTGATGCTGCGAAATTCACGAGCATCACTGCGCAAATGATCCAATTCCGGAATATGCAAATAATCAAAATGCATGCGCCACAGTTCAAAGTGCGGTAGCTGCTGCATATTTTCACACAGCAGTTGCGGCTGAAAATCGTTAAAGCCTTCGATGCCCAATACCGCAACTTTTTGTGGCGACAAGATTTTATCAGCCCAGTCAAAGGTCGGCACGCTGGCAGGCGAAAGCCAGGTCGGACGCAATGCCCCCAACGGTGTCAGGCGCAAATGATTGTGCTGTCCACCACGAATCAGGTTTAAATTCAGCGCTGCAGCAAGCTGTTCAAATTGTGCCGCTTTTGCCAACACGGTTTCCGCCCCTAACAAACTGTACGGATGCTGCGGCTGTTGCTGTGCCAGTTGCACTAATCCTTGCGCTGCATGTTGTACATTTTCACCGTTTGGCAATCGGTTTAACAAATCTAGCGAACCGGAAGAGAAATCCAGTGCGCTCTGTCCGTTACTGACTATTGCACAGCGCTGACCGCTTTGTTGCAGACGGATACCACAAGTTAACCCTGCCAAGCCGCCGCCGATGATTAAGCTATCAAACTTCATTGTTGTCGGTTCCTTGTAATTGTTGGGGTGTCGGCAGCGACACATCATTCAACCCCAGTAAGCCGTAATAAACCCATGAGGTAAATTCTGCTTCACGCAACGCATCTCCCCAAGCAATCGGTTCAATCCCACGCCAGCGCTCTTCCATAAAAGAGGCCAGTTGCTGGGTGGATTGCTGCGGATTGGCGACTTTAAAGCGTGCCATCAGCCCGGCGGCACGGCAAGCACAGAGTTCACCTTGGCAAGTTCCCATGCCGACTCGGGTACGGCGGCGCAAGTCAACCAGATTATTGACTTTCAATTCATCAACCGCATACCGCACTTCGCCGGCAGTCACCGCCTCACATTCGCAGATCAGGCTGCGATCCAAGCGCTCTTTTTCCAACAAGGCACTGGCACGAGAACCGTGACGGTACACCGCTGAAACCCGCAGTGGCGTCGGCAGTGAAAAGATTTTTTGATGCGTTTCGACCGCACTTTCATTCGAACCAGGCAGCGGAAGCTGTGCGGTGCTGCAAAGTGCGGTTTTGTTGAGTTTTTTACAGGCAAGATCGGTCGCCCATTCTGCCATCAAACGATAGGTGATCAATTTGCCGCCGGTGATGGTGATAAAGCCGTCCAAACCGTCACGTTCCGCATGATCGAGCAACACAATGCCACGGCTGACATTACGCCCCGAGGGGTCATCGTCGGTTGCCACCAGCGGACGCACCCCGGCATAAGCGCGCAACACGCGGGTATGCCGTAGGCTAGGCGCCAATTTCTCACCTTCACGGATCAAAATATCCACCTCTTCCGGTGTCACCTGCATATTATCAATTTGATCGTAAGGAATCCGACTGGATGTGGTGCCGATCACGCTGATGGTATCGCCCGGCACCAGAATATCGGCATCGGCAGGCTTGCGGCAACGGTTGATCACCATACTGTTTAAACGGTGTCCCATTACCAACAACGCCCCTTTTGCCGGGAACATTTTAATTTTCAGATCGGCATATTCCGCAATGCCTTGCCCCCAAATCCCTGCGGCATTGATCACCACCGGCGCAAAAAATTCTCGCTCGATATTATGCTTATGATCAAAGGCTTTCACGCCGATTATCCGACTGCCTTCACGGATCAACTGTCGCACTTCGCAATAACTGAACACTTGGGCGCCACGCTCTTTGGCATCAAGCATATTGGCAGAAGTTAAACGGAAAGGGTCAATGCTGCCATCCGGCACCACAATCGCGCCAATTAAATTCGGATTGACCGATGGCTCCAAGCGACGTGCTAATGCCGGCTCAATTTGTAAAGCATCAATCCCGGCTTGTTCACAGGCTTGCAAAAACGGCTGTTGAAAACTTAAATCATCTTCCGGCAGGGTGATAAACAGCCCTTTGCAATCATCAATACAGTGTCTGGCGATTCGTTTTAGAATATTATTTTCGTCAATACACTCTTTTGCCGATTCTGGATCATTCACCGCATAACGACCACCACTGTGCAGCAAACCGTGGTTACGTCCAGTGGCGCCGGTGGCAATATCACGCCGTTCCAACAACACCGCACTCAGTCCGCGCAAGCTGCAATCACGGGCAATTCCCGCACCGGTCGCGCCGCCACCGATAATGATCACATCGCTATGTGAACGACAAGTAGACGTTGCGTTCATAAAAATCCCCACTATAAAAATTCGAATACGAAATTTGCTATTGAGAATTTTAACCTACCGTGCTACTTTTTGCTATCCAATGTTCGAAAACAAACATTAAAATTGGGCATTGATCACAATTTATGAATTAAATCACCTTTTTTTGCGCTATTTTAGCAACTTTGTTGTGATAGCGGTCGTTCAATCAGCGGTTTGATACAAACGAAAACAGACTTCACCGCCGATTTTTTGTTTTAACAAGCGCCACGTCACCGGCACTTCCAGCGTTGCCAACTGCTTTTCAGTTTCGACATAAACCAAAGCGCCCGCAGCTAGCCAGCCATTACTTTGCAGCCGTTCAATCGTCGGTGCAATCAATTGCTGTTGAAATGGCGGATCCAAAAACACAATATCAAACGGCAGCTGCGGATTGCCTTGCGCCAACAGCTGCAAAGTATCGCCCTGAGTAATCAAGCCACGCTGAGACTCCAAACGCTGCAAATTCTGCTGCAACTGTTTGACCGCACTTTTATCCTGCTCAAAAAACTGCACCGCACTTGCCTGACGCGAAAGAGCTTCAAACCCCAAACTACCACTACCGGCAAAACAGTCCAGACAACGGGCACCGACAATATACGGCATCAGCCAGTTGAACAGGGTTTCTTTGATCCGATCGGTGGTCGGACGCAAACCTTGACTGTCCAACACCGGTAATTTGCGTCCACGCCATAGCCCGGCGATAATTCTAACTTCACCTTTTTGGGATTTATTATTGGCTTTGTTCTGCTGCAATGTCTGATCAGCGATTCGGCGGCGTTTTTTCATAGTCTATTTTTCCAACATTGATTTGTGTATAGTGTATGTTATTTCCGAACAAAATGGGATTGTTGATCGATGCGCCGAAAAGGAAATTCGGCACAAAGGGTTTCTCTGCGCGTCTTTTCCGTTATAATTTTGTCGTTCAGCTTTTATTTTTAACGATTATTTTTTAACTTTATATTTTTAAACACGGCAATCTGAATCTTATGCGCGCTTCCAGCCCACTCTCTCTGCAAAATAGTATTAACAAAGTGCGGTTTTTCCTGCGCCATAAAGGTAATCTCAGAACCCAGTGCCATTTCAACACAACATGCGGAAACAAACCCGCTCAACATTAATTAATGCTTATGCCTATGAAAACTCATTCTCGTGGCCGCTTTTCGGTTGCACCGATGCTGGACTGGACCACTCGCCACTGCCGCTATTTTCACCGTCAGTTTAGCCAGCATGCCTTGCTTTACACTGAGATGATCACCACCGGTGCGATTATCCATGCCAAATATGATCATCTACTGTACGATCCGGGCGAACATCCGCTGGCGCTGCAACTGGGCGGCAGCGATCCGGCGCAATTGCAGCTTTGTGCGCAAAAAGCCGAACAATACGGCTATGATGAGATTAACTTAAATGTTGGCTGCCCGTCCGATCGGGTGCAAAACGGCTTTTTCGGTGCTTGTTTGATGGCAAAAGCCGATCTGGTCGCAGAATGTATTGCCAAAATGCAAAGTGCGGTTTCAATTCCAGTGACGGTGAAAACCCGTATTGGGATTGATGAATTTGACAGCTATGCATTCCTGTATGATTTTGTACAAACGCTGGCTGACGCAGGCTGCCAAGCGTTTATCATTCATGCGCGCAAAGCCTGGCTATCCGGCTTAAGCCCGAAGCAAAACCGTGAGATTCCGCCATTGGATTACCAACGGGTTTATCAATTGAAACGTGATTTTCCGCAACTGTCTATCATGATTAATGGTGGCATTAAAACCGTTGATGAAATGCAACAGCATTTGCAGTTTGTCGATGGCGTGATGGTCGGGCGCGAAGCCTACCAAAACCCAAGTCTGCTTGGTTACGTTGACCAAGCGCTGTTTGATCCGCAAAGTGCGGTCGTCACGCCACGGCAAGCGGTGGAAAAAATGTTGCCTTATATCGAAAAAGAATTGCATGCAGGCACCCATTTGAACCATATCAGCCGCCATATGGTCGGTGCATTTCAGGGCTGTAAAGGCGCAAAACAGTGGCGGCGCTATTTAAGCGAAAATGCGCATAAGCCAAATGCTGGCATAGAAGTAGTGCAAACCGCACTTTCGTTTGTCGATTAATCTTCAGCTATGAGAAATATTTGTGATTAAGATCACAAAAAAATTTTGAAAGTTAAGCGCTTGAGATGATCTCTCAGCATTTATGATTGGATTGGTGTAAACTCATACCACTATTTTTTAGCAAATAATTATTTCTATTTTGAACAGGAGAATCACATGGCTTCACGCAAAGAATTGGCAAATGCGATCCGCTTTTTAAGCATGGACGCAGTACAAAAAGCAAAATCCGGCCACCCTGGTGCCCCGATGGGCATGGCAGATATTGCCGAAGTGTTATGGCGCGATTTTTTGGTACATAACCCAACCAATCCGAACTGGGCAAACCGCGATCGCTTCGTGTTGTCTAACGGACACGGCTCGATGTTGATTTATAGCTTGCTGCATTTAAGCGGCTACGATTTGTCCATCGAAGATTTAAAACAGTTCCGCCAACTGCATTCCAAAACCCCTGGACACCCTGAATACGGCTATGCGCCCGGCGTAGAAACCACCACCGGTCCGCTGGGACAAGGCATCACCAATGCCGTCGGGATGGCAATTGCGGAAAAAACCTTAGCCGGACAATTTAACCGTGACGGTCACAACATCGTCGATCACCACACCTATGTGTTCTTAGGTGACGGCTGTTTGATGGAAGGGATTTCCCATGAAGCCTGTTCTTTGGCTGGAACTTTAGGCTTAGGCAAACTGATTGCGTTTTATGACGACAACAACATCTCCATTGATGGTCACGTTGACGGCTGGTTCACCGACGATACCCAAAAACGCTTTGAAGCCTACGGCTGGCAAGTGATTCCGGCAATCGACGGACACGATACGGCACAAGTTAAAAGTGCGGTTGAACAAGCCAAAGCAGAAAGCGGAAAACCGACATTGATTATTTGCAAAACCATTATCGGTTACGGCTCTCCGAACAAATCCAACTCCCACGACAGCCATGGGGCACCGCTGGGCGACGACGAAATTGCTTTAACCCGTAAAGCATTAAACTGGGCGCATGCGGCATTTGAAATTCCAGCCGAGATCTACGCCGAATGGGATGCCAAAACCAAAGGACAAGCCGCCGAAAAAGCCTGGGATGAAAAATTCGCCGCTTACCAAGCCGCTTATCCTGAATTAGCTGCCGAATTCAAGCGCCGTGTCAACGGCGAATTGCCGGCAAACTGGGCGGCACAATCACAAGCCTTTATCGAAAAATTACAAGCTAATCCGGCGGCAATTGCCAGCCGTAAAGCCTCACAAAACGCCATCGAAGCCTATGCACCGTTACTGCCTGAATTGTTGGGTGGCTCTGCCGACCTTGCCAGTTCAAATTTAACTTTGTGGTCTGGTTCAAAGCCAATTCGTGCCAATATCGTCGACGGCAACTATATCAACTACGGCGTGCGTGAGTTCGGCATGTCGGCTATCATGAACGGGATTGCCTTACACGGCGGTTTTATTCCTTACGGTGCTACTTTCCTGATGTTTATGGAATATGCCCACAATGCTATCCGCATGGCAGCGTTGATGAAACAGCGTGTACTGTTTGTTTACACCCACGACTCCATCGGTTTGGGCGAAGACGGTCCGACTCACCAACCGGTTGAACAAACTGCGGCATTACGTTTGATTCCAAATCTGCAAACCTGGCGCCCTTGTGACCAAGTCGAATCCGCAGTCGCATGGCAAGCGGCGATTGAGCGTAAAGACGGTCCGAGTGCGATGATTTTCACCCGGCAAAATCTGACTCAAATGGATCGCAGCGTGCAGCAATTGGCAGATGTTGCCCGTGGCGGCTATGTGCTGAAAGACTGCGACGGCACACCGGACTTAATTTTGATCGCAACCGGTTCAGAAGTGGAGTTGGCTGTGAAAGCCGCTGAACAGTTGAATGCGGAAGGTAAAAAAGTACGCGTTGTCTCGATGCCGTCCACCAATGTGTTTGACGCTCAAGATCAAGCTTACCGTGAGTCCGTATTACCAAGTGCGGTCAGCAAACGTGTGGCAATCGAAGCCGGCATCAGCGATTTCTGGTACAAATACGTCGGCTTTAACGGTCGTGTTGTCGGTATGAACAGCTTCGGCGAATCCGCTCCGGCAGATCAACTGTTCAAACTGTTCGGCTTTACCGTTGAAAATGTGGTAGCAAAAGCCAAAGAGATTTTGTAATAGTAAAATTTGTCTAATAGTAAAATAATCCCTTTGTTTTAGGGTCTGTTGATCTCTGTTTATAATTTGAGCTAT
>VDHG01000071.1 GCA_006228005.1 Testudinibacter crocodili | reverse complement strand
GTTTATAATTTGAGCTATAGACACTATAGTTACCCCAAAAAACTTATCGCTTTTCTGCCACCCGGCTGGAGAAAAACGCGAAATTTGCGTAGAATATCACTTTATTTGACAGATTAGAAAAACAGGTAATTCTTGAATGCGGATTTTAGGTATCGAAACCTCGTGCGATGAAACCGGCGTGGCTATTTATGATGAACAACAAGGGCTTGTCGCCAATCAGCTATATTCCCAGATTGCGCTGCACGCCGATTACGGCGGCGTAGTACCGGAACTTGCCTCACGCGACCATATCCGTAAAACAGCACCGTTAATTCAAGCCGCCTTGCAAGAAGCCGGACTGCGTCCTGAAGATATCGACGGTGTTGCTTATACCGCCGGCCCCGGTTTGGTCGGCGCATTATTAGTCGGCTCAACCATTGCTCGCGCCCTCGCCTATGCCTGGAATGTGCCCGCCTTGGGGGTACACCATATGGAAGGACACCTACTAGCACCGATGCTGGAAGACAATCCGCCCGACTTTCCGTTTATCGCATTGTTAGTGTCTGGCGGACATACGCAATTGGTGCAAGTGGACGGCGTCGGACAGTATCAACTGCTGGGAGAATCGATTGACGATGCCGCCGGTGAAGCCTTTGATAAAACCGCAAAACTGCTAGGATTAGATTATCCCGGTGGTGCAGCGCTGGCAAAACTGGCGCAAAACGGCAAAGTGCGGTTTAAATTTCCACGTCCGATGACCGATCGCCCAGGCTTGGATTTTAGTTTTTCCGGTTTGAAAACCTTTGCTGCCAACACCATTGCCAACAATCCCGATGATGAGCAGACTCGCGCCGACATCGCATTTGCTTTTCAAGAAGCTGTAATTGACACTTTGATGATAAAATGCCGCCGTGCCTTGCAGCAAACCGGCTTAAAACGTTTGGTGATCGCCGGAGGCGTCAGCGCCAATACCGCACTTCGCCACGGTTTGGCAGAATTAATGCAGCAACTCAACGGCGACGTTTTTTATCCCAAACCCCAATTTTGCACCGACAACGGCGCGATGATTGCTTATGCTGGCTTTTTAAGACTAAAACACGGGCAACGCCAAGATCTAGCGATCGAAGTGCGACCACGTTGGAATATGACAGAACTTTCGCCTTTAGTAGCGCGCTAAAGTAGCATATTAAAGTGACGTTCTAAATACTTAACTAATTGTACTTGCTTAAAAAAGGAGATTATGATGAAAGATTGGCATGTTTGGCTACTTATCGGCAGCATTTCAATTCTGTTTGGCTTGTTCGCGATTATTAACCCGTTTGCCGCCAGTATTGCAGTGGAACAACTGATTTCTTGGATCTTTATTTTGATTGGGGTAATCCAAATTTACTCCGCTTGGAAAACCCAACGGTTTTCATGGGTGATGTTGTCGGGGGTTATTGGGCTGCTAGTCGGCTTGGTGATGCTGACCAACCCGTTAGTCGCCCTAATCTCGCTCACAGCAACCATCTCCATTTTATTACTGTGCATCGGCTGTGCTAAACTACTCGCCTCTTGGCGCTTGCGTAGCACACCGTTTTTTGGCTTTGTGATGTTTTCCGGGATACTGTCGGTGTTGATCTCGATCGTGATTCTTGCCAACTTACCGAACGCCGCCGCTAGCCTGCTTGGCTTACTGCTGGCAATCGAACTGATTTCAAACGGGATTTCACTGCTGACCTACTCGGTGATCATCAAAAAAATGGAACAGGAATAATCGAAAAACAACAAAGTGCGGTCTGCTAGAACCGCACTTTATTTTTGTTAACCAGGGTCTGTTGATGTTTAATAGTAACGCTTACCGGCTTTCTCAATCAGTTCAATCAAATACGGAATATCATCGTGGCTTAACATATCAATTAAGCCATCACGCAACCAACCAATAATTTCACTTTCAACATCATAACCATATTTTTGATTATATGCTTGCGTGATAGTTTTCCCTTTTGGTGATTCATGCAAATACAGTCGCACCGAGAGACCGGCCTGTTTATACGCTATCAAGTCATCACGATGAATATAATGGTATTCCACGCAGGCACTGTCAGCATTTGAACCTAATGTTGCCGCCAACTGATTTTGATAACGCGCCAAAGTCACCACCTGCAACCGCACTTCCGGCAGCAACCTTTTCACATGGTTGATCATCACATGGTCAAATGCCAGCAACAGCACATTATCAACAGCGTTGGTTTCCTTTAACAATGCTGCCAACACTTCGGCAAAGCGTTGTTGATGTAATTTTTGTTTGGCTTCCACAACCAGCCCAATACCGTTTGCGACCGCCCACAATAGCACCTCTCTCAGCTCTGGAATCGACGTGCCTGCAAATTCCGGAGCAAACTTCACGCCGTAATCATACCGCTTCAACTCAGCCAGGGTCATCAATTCGACGTGTCCCTTTCCGGTTGAAACCCGGTCAATCGTAAAATCATGCAACACCACAATTTTTTCATCGCTGGTCATATGCACATCTAGCTCAACCGTGTGGGTGCCGGCGACAAGTGCAGCTTCGAATGCCAGCATCGTATTTTCCGGATAGCGCATGCTGTAACCACGATGACTGTTTGCCAACACGATACCCTGTTCGGCGACGGTAAAATTAAATCCCATTATCTTCTCCCTAATCTATTTATACATATTATGAATTTAATTATTAAATAATAATGATGAAAATAATAGCCTATTTACTAATAAATATGATCAACATCTCATTTCTACAAAAAATTTGATTTTATTTTTTAAATTGTAATGAAATTGTCATCTTTGTGCAGTATCCTCAGCAACAGTGAATATTTATCTGTCGACCAACATATCCACCCACGGAGGACTCATGGCAACCTTGACAATCAAAAACATCACTAAAAAGTTTGGTGATTACTATGCAGCAAACAACATCTCCTTCAGCGCAGCAGAAGGGGAATTCGTCACGCTATTGGGTCCCAGCGGTTGCGGCAAAACCTCACTATTGAAATTGATTGCCGGGTTTCACACGCCAGACAGCGGTGAGATTTTGATCAATCAAAAAAACATCAATAACCTGCCGCCTGAAAAACGCAACACCGCCATGTGCTTTCAATCCTACGCCCTGTTCCCGCACTTAAATGTCGCTCACAACATCTGTTATGGTCTGCAACAACGCAAAATTACCAGCACAGAGCAAAAAGAGCGGTTGGATGTTGCCTTAAAACAGATGGATTTGGAAATTCACCGCTTAAAACTGCCCGGTCAACTTTCCAGTGGGCAACAACAACGGGTTGCTCTTGCCAGAGCAATGGTAACTCGCCCTGATGTGATTCTGTTTGATGAGCCATTATCCAATCTGGATGCCAAATTACGCGAAAGTGTACGGTTTGAGATTAAACAGCTTTCACGGCAATATCATTTAACCAGTATTTATGTCACTCACGATCAAGCAGAAGCACTGGCAATGTCGGACAAAATTATTGTGCTGAACAAAGGCAATATTGAGCAAATTGGCACACCGGAAGAAATTTATTACAAACCCGTCAACCGTTTTGTCGCTGACTTTATCGGGGTTGCTAATATCACCCAAGCTAAAGTGCGGTCATTGGGCGAACAGCTTTATCAAGTCAGCTCAATATTTGGTGAGTTCACGGTATCCTCCGATGAACCACCACAAGGTGAGCATATTTATATCTGCTTCCGCCCGGAAGATGCTGAACTTAGCGATAATCCTACTGATGAAAATTACTTTGAAGCGGACATTTTACAAGCCGCCTTTATGGGCAATTTGACCGAAATTCAGGCGCAGCTCAAACGTGGCAACGAAACTCAAAAAATTCGTCTACAAGTGAAAAACTTCCTGCAAATTCAAGGAAAAACCAAATTATCTTTCCGCTTACCACGCTCTGCAATTCATTTTTTGGAGGAGGTATGATGAAAAGCTTAAAAAATGATCTAAAAGCTTGGTTGCTGCTCGGCAGTGGGCTGGGCATGATTTTGTTGCTGATGGGCTACACTTTCTATATTGCAGTGGCACAAAGTTTTGGGTTACACAATATCAGCGGCGAACAACCGCACTTTACCTTGTTGTATTGGAAAACGGTACTGTCCGATTCAGTTTTCCAAAAATCTCTGCTCTATTCAGTTAAAGTTTCACTACTCGGCGCAATTTTCTCAATCATAGTCGCCTACCCTATTGCAATGTGGCTGCGTAAACCGATACCCGGCAAAGTGACAATTATTACTATTTTGCGTGCGCCGATGCTGGTTCCCGGTTTGGTCGCCGCTTTTCTGTTTATCAATGTGATCTCCTATCACGGTATTCTCAACGAATCCTTAGTTTGGCTCGGCATTTGGGCGCAACCTAGAACGATGCAAAATGATGAATTTGGCTGGGGCGTGGTGATTCTGCAAATGTGGAAAAACATTCCGTTCGCCCTGATTCTGATCGGCGGTGCAGTCAACGGCTTGAAAACCGATCTGCTTGATGCTGCCGCTAATTTGGGCTCTAACGCTTGGCAGCGTTTTCGCTATGTGATTTTTCCAATGACGCTGGGCGCAGTACAAGTCTCGTTTATTTTAATTTTTATCGGTGCATTAGGCGATTTTGCTTTTTATACCATTGCCGGACCACGCAGCACTTACTCGCTGGCACGTTTAATGCAGATGACCGCCTATCAGTTTGAACAATGGAATCAAAGTGCGGTGATGGCAATGATGATCATGCTCACTTCCGCATTCTTCACTATCCTGATTTCCATCATTATCCGCCCACTGGCAACTAAACGAGGGGATATCAAATGAGCCCACTAAAAACCCATAACGGCAGATTGATTTCCAAGATTTCCCTTATCTTTTTTATTGTGGTCAATGCCATCTGGTTGCTGGTTCCGCTGCTTATGGCGGTGTTGTGGTCGTTGGTCGATCCGGAGCATCCGTGGAGCTATCCGGATCTGTTCCCACAATCACTCTCTTTTGCGCGTTGGAGCGATATTTGGCAAAACACCTCCTTGCCGGAGGCCATGTTCAACAGCTATAGCATTGCACCAACAGTGGCAGCCTTGGCTATTTTATTGGCTTTGCCGACTGCGTATGCTTTCGGCAGAATGGAGTTCAGGGGTAAGAAAATTGCTGAAATTTTGACCTTAATTCCGTTGGTTATCCCGGGTATGATTATTGCGTTATTTTTCAGCGCAGTGTTGGTTGACCTGAATATCAGCAGCCCATTTGTCGGTATTGTGATCGGTCATACCGTGATGACTTTGCCTTATGCTATTCGAATTTTGGCGGCTGGCTTCTCCTCAGTGCCGCAAGATTTGATCGATGCCAGCCGTGATTTAGGCGCAACCAAATTCACCACATTTCGCAATGTCTATTTGCCAATGCTAAAACCCAGTTTTTTAGCCTCAATTATTTTCTGTTTGGTAAAAAGTATCGAAGAGTTCGCAATCTCTTTCGTAATCGGCTCGCCTGACTTTATCACCATTCCGACTATTTTGTATTCCTTCTTAGGCTATTCGTTCATTCGACCAAATGCTGCAGTGGTCTCTCTGATTCTGTTAGTGCCGAATATTATTTTACTGATGATTATCGAAAAATTGTTGAAAGGGAACTATTTATCCCAGTCAACAGGTAAAGCGTAATACCGTTATCCAACCATTAAAGGAGCTGTAAATGAAGTATTTCAAAAAAATCTCACAAATCGGACTCGCCGTGTCAACTTTGGCATTATCGGCACTATCCCATGCCGATGCCCTCGACGGGAAATCATGGGCAGAGATCGAAGCACTCGCTAAAAAAGAAGGTGAAGTGGTTTTCAGCATTTGGTATTTGCAACCGGCATGGCGTAGCGTAGTTAAAGATTTCGAGCAACAATACGGAATTAAAGTTCGCATTCCTGAAGGCACGCTAGACGGCAATACCAATAAATTGATTGCAGAGAAAAATTTGGCACCGGGCAAAATGGATGTAATTGCCGTCAGTGCCGAAGGCATCACCACACTGAATAATTTTGATGTTACCAAGCCACTAACCAGCTTGCCTAATTTTGAAAAGCTCAACCACCATCTGCAAGGCGTTAATCTTGGCGATAACGCTATCGGCTATTGGGGTAATCAAACCGGCTTGGCTTACGACCCGATGCGCTTGAAGCAAGAAGACTTACCACAAACTTGGCAGCAACTGGAAAGTTACATCAAAAACAACCCGAAAAAATTCGGTTATTCCGACCCGAATGGTGGTGGCTCCGGCAATGCCTTTATTCAACGCGCGTTGGTGTATGTTTCCGGTGACTATGATTATCGCCAAGAAACCGTTGATCCGGAACAAGTAAAAAAATGGGAAAGCACCTGGAAATGGTTCCAAGATAATCATGCCAATATGACCCGGACTTCCTCGAATGCCGACAGCTTAACCCGTTTAAATGATGGCGAACTGAATTTGGTTGCCGCCTGGCAAGATCACCTGTTTAGCCTGCAAAAACAAGGTGCGGTGACCAAGCGTCTGGCGTTCTATGTACCTGAATTTGGTATGCTTGGGGGTGGAAATGCGGTGGTGGTTGCCAAAAACTCTCCGCACCCTGCGGCATCGATGCTGTTTGTGCATTGGGTAACCTCGCCGGAAACACAGCAAAAGCTCAAAGACAATTTTGGTGTTCGTCCGTTAAGCAGTGACAGCGGTGAAAAAGATATTGTCGGATTTGCCGCACCTTGGGCAAAAATGCAGGTGCAAGCATTTACCAAAGATGTGGTTTCACGCTAAAATACAAACCGCACTTACGCACTTAATCCAGAAGGGATCAAAACTGATCCCTTCGTTGCTTTAACTATTCGGACTCAGCACTCAAGATCATGCCAAAAAACGACTATTTCAGTTTCTCACTACGCCCAAGCCAAAAGTTGCTGCTCAATCTGATTCGGCAACATACACCATCACGAGTAGAACTGAGCCAACTTTCCGGTTTAACTCCCGGTGCGGTTACCCAATATTGTCGCGAATTAATGTTTTTGGGCTTAATCAAAGAAGGCGCAAAAATTGCCGGAAAACGGGGGCTGCCCTCCTATCGCTTAGAACTGAATCCTGCCGCCTGCTGCTCCGTCGGCGTTTCATTCTACGAAAACCACTTTGAAGCCTCAATTATCGATCTTAGCGGTAAAAAATTGGCGATTTCTGGCGAAACCTATAACGACGTCGATAATTTTGAGCAAATTCTGCTACAGATCAAACATGTCGTTAAAAGTATGCTGGAAAAAAAATTGCTGACCGGTGCCAGAATACTCGGGGTAGGTTATGCTGTCCCGGGTTACCTGCTAGCGGACGGTTCCCGCTCTTCACCTTGGCTGCCGGTGTTACAAAACAAACCGGATTTATCCACCATTTTTGAAGCACAGTTAGGGCTGCCCGCTTGGGTTGAAAATAATACCAATGTCAATGCAGTTGGCGAGTTTTATTCGGGAAATTGGAATAAAATTAAAGACATGACAGTCATCAGTATTGATTATGGTTTGGGTGCCGGCATTATCACCGAAGGCAAACTGACCAAAGGCGGCTTCGGCAATGCCGGCGAAATCGGCGCTTTTTTCCCAAACGGTGAACAACGCCCAACGTGGAAAGATCTGAAAAGAACCTTAAATAAGGAAAACCTACCGCTTGATCAATTGGATAACCTGATCGCCATCCAACACCCGATTATCGAACAGTGGTTAAACCGAGTTTGCGAACAACTGCAACTGGTGATTCAATCAGTACTGTATTGGCTCGATCCGGAGGTAATCGTTATCACCGGACTACTGCCTCCAGCACTTAGCAAAAAAATTATCACCAAAATCAAGCAATCCCCACTATACCAAGATCCACCGAACAAACCCAAACCGCTCCTACACTGCCCAGAGAACTATATGGAAAGCATCTCGCTAGCCGCCGCCTGTTTACCGATTTATCATTTGTTGAATTGATTGCTGCCGCCGGATGCTGCAAAGTACGGTTTACGGCTTCCGCTTAAACTTACTCCACATTTTATCCTCCTGTCCACGCCACAGGCGTTGGATATTTTCGTGGTGGCGGTAGATCAGTAGGCAGCAGACGAGGGCGACAGGGAAGGTGAATTCAGGTTTGAAATAGTAAACGTAAAATGGGACTAAAAGTGCGGTTATCACGGCACTGAGCGAGGAGTAGCCGCTGATTAAAAAAACCAATAACCATGTGCCAAGCATGCTGCCTGCCACACCCCACGCAATCGGTGAAATTGCGCCGAAAGCGGTCGCTACGCCTTTGCCGCCTTTAAAGCCGAAATAGAGTGGGAAGCAGTGCCCCAGGCAAGCCGCCAGTGCGACCATGCCCAGTTCAAAATGGGTCAGTTTTAAGTAGTAACCTGCCCAGACCGGCAGCATACCCTTCAAGATGTCCAACACCAACACCAGCAATGCCAGCCATTTTCCGCCGCTACGCAACACATTGGTCGCCCCTGGATTGCCGGAGCCGACACTGCGCGGATCGGGCAATCCTGCCAAGCGAGAAAGCAAAATCGCACTGGAAATGGAGCCTAACAAGTAAGCAAAAATCATGTAAAAAATAGCAAACAGGCTCATAACAACCTCACTGGCTTCGCAATTAAACGTGAAGAATCTTGATAATATGATCCATTGTACCTAAAATTCGTGGCATAATCTTCGCTAAATGTTCTATTCCGCACAAAATGAGAAAAAAATGTACGATACGATTTTTATTGAAAAGCTGACGGTGTTTGCGACCATCGGAGTTTATGATTGGGAGCAGCAGATTAAGCAAAAACTGGTGTTCGATGTGGAGATGGCGTGGAACAGTCAGCGTGCAGCGGCAGAAGATAATGTTGACTATTGTCTGAATTATGCCGAAGTCAGCCAATTTATAATTGATTATATTGCAGCTAAGCCGTTTTTGTTAATCGAAACGGTTGCCTATCAAGTGGCTGAACAACTGCAAAAACGCTTTGCTATTCCATGGCTGCGACTGAAACTCAGCAAACCCGGTGCCGTAGCGCAAGCGGCTGCGGTCGGCATTGTGGTGGAACGGGGACAACGCTGATGCCATCTGCGTTTTACGGCTATTTAGGCTTGCTGCTTGCTTCCCTGTTTTGGGGGGGTAATTTTATGTTCGGCAAGATGGTCAGTGCCGAGATTCCGCCGATTATCTTAAATTTCAGCCGCTGGTTTCCGGCGGCGATTATTTTACTGCTGCTATTTCACCGCCAGTTGAAGCCTTGCCTGCCAATTATTCGCCGTTATTGGCTATTGCTGACCGCGCTTGGCGTATTAGGAATTATCTTCTTTCCGGTTTTTTTATATCAAGGCTTGCTCACCACTACCGCATTAAATGCCAGCATTTACTTAGCTGCTGTGCCGATGGCTACCCTGTTGCTGAACCGCTTATTTTTTCGTGATCCGATTGAGCCACACATGTTAGTTGGTGCGATATTGAGCTTTATTGGCGTGCTCTATTTGTTAGTTCAAGGCGACCCCTCGAATATTTTGGTATTAAATATCAACAGCGGTGATATTTGGGCGATTGGTTCGGCGCTAAGTTGGGCGGTCTATTGCGCTATCGTGCGTCTCAAACCGCCACAGCTGATCAACAGTGTGTTTGTCACCTCGTTGGTGACCATCGGCGTGCTGTTGTTTAGCCCGGTATATCTTTATTCATTGACGCAAGGCGACGGCGCCGTTTACCGCGAACTCAGCACTACACAGTGGCAGATTGTGCTCTATCTGATTATCTTTCCGTCAATTTTATCCTACATCTTTTGGAATTACGGCATCAGCATTGTCGGCTCAGCAAAAGGTGCCAGTTTCACCAATATTGTGCCGCTGTTTGCCGCCGCCTTAAGTATTATTATACTGCGAGAGCCAATCCACCTTTACCATATCATCAGCAGCATTTTGATTGTTTGCGGCTTGGTTTTGTGCAACCGCAAAGTGCGGTCACCTTAATGGTACAATTGCGATGGTTTTTCCTAATGGTGCAAGAAGTTTTAATAATGTACTCAGCTGAGGATTCGATGTACCTTTCTCAATTCTTGCAATCACGGGCTGTTTAACACCGCTCAGAGCCTCCAATTTCTTTTGCGAAACGCCTAATTCCTGTCTGGCATTGATTAACTCACTAATCAATGCCACCCTAAGATCACTTTCTCTAATCTCCTCTACACTAAAAATCTCTTTTTCAAAATCATTCCAGTTTGAACCGATTGGAGAGATATTATTCATTATTATTTCCTCTTTTAATCATATCTTTTAAATTTTTCTTTGCTCGCTCAATATGTTGCTGTGGTGTTTTGCGTGTCGTTTTCATAAATTGGTATAATAAAACAAAGCTCTGATTCTTGTATGCAGCAAATAATATTCGATCTCTTAATGGTCTTATTTCCCATATTTCTGCTTCTAAATGTTTGATATAAGGTTCGCCTGCGGTGACGCCATGCAAGCTTAATACCTTAATATAATCACGGATCTTGTTCAATTTGATGCGACTATCTTTATCCTTTTTTTTTCGATAGTTCAATAAGATACAACTTAACAGGCTCTTTTCCTTTTTTATCCTGATAAAATACAATATCAAACATAGCCCTTCCTTATCACCGACAATAACATACAAAACACATGCATTCAATAACTTAAAAGTTATTGAATGCTGTATAAATCTGATAAAGAAAATAACGAAGCTTAGAAGAAAATCGAAAGATCAGTATAAAATATTGCGATCTGGCACGAAAAATAGCAATCAAATATCGGAAAAAGTGCGGTCACGCCAATAATAGTAGCTGTTTTAAATTCGTCAATTCAACATGGGGTAGATTACGACTTTGTTGATGCGCAAGCAATGAGTCGCTGTTTAGGTTCAGCCACACCGCCTGACAGCCCGCTTGAACAGCGCCTTGCACATCGGCTTGCAAATTATCGCCAACGTGCAAAATCTGATCTGAGCGCACGTTGAAATGAGCGGCGGTTTGAGCGAATAGATCAAAGTGCGGTTTTGCCCTGCCGTGTTCGCCACCGCGTAAGCACAAACTGAACTGGGTTAAGCCAATTTTTTTAGGATCAACATTGCCGTTGGTGATCACTGCCAGCGGATAGCGCTGTGCCAAGCTGTCCAAAGTGGCTTTTGTTTGTGGCGATAGCGCTATTTGATGGCGCCAATGGATAAAATGTGCCATCACCTTGTTGCTGATTTCCTCAACTTTGTCAGCAGCGACCGCACTTTGTTGCAATAAGCACACCAATGCAGATTTCCGCCAATGCACCACATCTTCCATGATCAACGGATTCGCCACTGCAACCGCACGTTTAACTTGCCCCCAACTTTCCGCCGTCAAGTGCGGTAAGCCCGCCAAACGCTGCAACTCACACAAAAACTGCTTTTCTGCTTCAGCAATCACGCTGCGGTTGTAATATAAAGTATCGTCTAGATCAAAGCTGATAATGTTGAATGGCTGTAACTGACGGTAGAAACGCATAATCAATCCTAAAAAATGAATAAGAGGGATATTATGCCATTAATTCACAAAGTGCGGTTTAAAAAATAAAATTTCAATATTGCGATCCGGATCGAAAGAAAAATCAACGATAATAGCCGCAGCTTTGGGTTTAAGCGTGGCTTTCATCCCGAAATCTGCGGCTGTTTGACTAAAATCCCTGATATTACTTCAGGGAAGTACTGATTTATAACATCTATTCTTCAATCGCTTTGGCTTTATATTTTGGATTCATCAGATTTTCCGGTGACAAAATATCGTCCAGCTGCGCTTCAGTCAATAAGCCTTTTTCCAACACCACATCTTTGACGCTGCGTCCGGTGGTAGCACAAATTTTACCGATAATATCGCCATTATGATGGCCGATAAACGGATTCAAATACGTGATAATCCCAATTGAATTAAACACATAATTTTCGCACACTTCTTTATTGACCGTGATGCCGTCAATACATTTATCGCGCAAATTGACACAAGCATTGCTCAACAGCGAAATGCTTTCAAACATTGCTTGTCCGATCACCGGCTCCATCACGTTCAATTGCAATTGCCCGGCTTCAGCGGCAAAAGTGATGGTGAGATCATTACCAAATACTTTAAAACACACTTGATTGACCACTTCCGGAATGACCGGATTGACTTTTGCCGGCATGATCGATGATCCGGCTTGCAGTTCCGGCAAGTTGATTTCATTTAATCCGGCGCGCGGCCCTGACGACAACAAACGCAAATCGTTGCATACTTTAGACAATTTGACGGCAGTACGTTTCAGCGCACCATGCACCATCACATAAGCACCACAATCCGAAGTGGCTTCGATTAAGTTATGCGACAGCACACAAGGCAAGCCACTAACTTCACTCAAATAGCGGGTTGCCAGTTCCGGATAACCTGCCGGAGTATTCACACCGGTGCCGATTGCGGTGGCGCCCAGATTGACTTCTAATAACAAATTCGCCGTGCGTGATAGATTCAAAATTTCTTCATCTAACAGCACCGCAAATGCGGCGAACTCCTGCCCGACACTCATCGGCACCGCATCTTGCAACTGGGTACGTCCCATTTTTAAAATTCCGGCAAACGCCTGTGCTTTAGCTTCAAATCCCTCTTTTAAATAACGAATTTGTTCGATCAATTTCATCAAGCTGTTATAAACCGCAATGCGGAAACCGCTCGGATAAGAGTCGTTGGTTGATTGGCTGGCATTCACATGATCCATCGGATCTAAATAGCGATATTCACCTTTTTGGTGCCCCATCAACTCCAACGCTAAATTTGCCACCACTTCATTGGTATTCATATTTACCGAGGTGCCCGCTCCGCCTTGAAACACATCCGACGGAAATTGATCCAGACATTTGCCTTGCTCTAAAATGGTATCGCAAGCCTGAATAATCGCTTGAGCAATTTTTTTCGGAATCACTTTCAGCTCAACGTTTGCCAATGCCGCCGCTTTTTTGACCATCACCATCCCGCGCACAAATTCCGGAATATCTGAAATCACCGCACTGGAAATATTAAAGTTCTCTACCGCTCTTAAGGTGTGAATGCCCCAATATACATCTGCCGGCACTTCTCTTTCACCCAATAAATCTTTCTCGATTCTCACCACTGTCATCGCATTCTCCTTTTTATTTATGCTTGCTGATTATCGACAATAAATACTACTGTTTGCGACCGATATTGTAGCAACTTAAAAAAGTTGATCACTGAACATAAATTTATGCTATTCATTACTTTTTATAATCTTCAAGGCTTGCGATAAGTTTGGCTTGAAAAAAGCCATTTTATCCCCATCTTAGTGACTATTCCCTGCTTAATTTTGCGACGAGATACCACATGCCACTATTGATTTTATTTGCTATTTTCGGACTTTATGTCTACCTGGAATTATCGCTGTTAATCACCATCGGCAGTGCCATCGGCGTTTTTCCGTTAATCCTGTTGCTTGTTCTTTCCAGCGTTATCGGGCTTTGGATTATCCGTCTGCGTGGTTGGTATACCATGCTGCGCTTGCAACAACAGCTGCGACAAAGGGAAATGCCGTCGCAAAGTTTAGTGCAAACCGCACTTTGGCTGCTTGCCGGGGTGCTATTTTTGATTCCCGGCTTTCTAAGCGATATTCTCGCTATATTGTTACTGCTGCCGTTTAGCGCTCGCCTGCTAGAAAAATATGTGTCGCGCAAAGTGCGGTCATTTGCTTTTTTCAGCGCAGGATTTACTCAAACTAACGACCGCTATCGCCCTGATAACGACACCGTTTATGAAGCGGAATACGACAAAAAAGTTGATGAGGATAAACGCTTACATTAAAAATTTCATTTTTGCCCTTGAAAGCCGGTAGCCTTGCCCATATTAAGTTTTCACCAATTATTAAAACCGCACTTTGCACGGTTTTGGTTACATAGGTATCCAAACACCGCGCAAACGCATTCAATTAATTAATCTAACTACATCAGGAGAAAGTGAGATGAATATTCGTCCATTACACGATCGTGTGATTATCAAACGTGAAGAAGTTGAAACCCGCTCTGCTGGCGGAATCGTATTAACCGGTTCAGCCGCCACCAAATCGACCCGTGCTAAAGTGTTGGCAGTCGGCAAAGGGCGCATTTTGGAAAATGGCAGCGTGCAGCCACTGGATGTGAAAGTCGGCGACAGCGTTATTTTTAATGAAGGCTACGGCGTGAAAAGCGAAAAAATCGACGGTGAAGAAGTGTTAATCATCTCCGAAAACGATATTTTGGCAATCGTTGAATAATCACTCTTATTTTACTATAACTCATTGTAATAGAAGGAATATATAAAATGGCAGCAAAAGACGTTAAATTTGGTAATGATGCTCGTGTCAAAATGTTGGCAGGGGTAAATGTATTAGCCGATGCAGTGAAAGTGACACTAGGTCCAAAAGGTCGCAACGTGGTGTTAGACAAAGCGTTCGGCGCACCGACAATAACCAAAGACGGGGTTTCAGTTGCGCGCGAAATCGAGTTGGAAGACAAATTCGAAAATATGGGCGCACAAATGGTTAAAGAAGTGGCGTCTAAAGCCAATGACGCTGCCGGTGACGGTACCACCACCGCAACCGTATTGGCGCAATCCATCGTCAACGAAGGCTTGAAAGCCGTCGCCGCTGGTATGAACCCGATGGATCTGAAACGCGGAATCGACAAAGCTGTGGTCGCCAGTGTTGAAGAGTTGAAAAAATTATCTGTGCCTTGTGCCGATTCGAAAGCCATTGAACAGGTGGGTACTATTTCTGCTAACTCTGACACTACCGTCGGTAAATTAATCGCCGAAGCGATGGATAAAGTCGGTAAAGAAGGCGTGATCACCGTAGAAGATGGTAGCGGTCTGGAAGACGAATTAAATGTGGTTGAAGGTATGCAATTCGATCGTGGTTATTTATCGCCTTATTTCATCAACAAACCGGAAACCGGCAGCGTTGAATTGGATAATCCGTATATCCTGTTAGTTGATAAAAAAATCTCCAATATCCGTGAGTTACTGCCGGTACTGGAAGCCGTGGCTAAAGCCGGTAAACCACTGTTTATCGTTGCCGAAGATGTTGAAGGTGAAGCGTTGGCAACCTTAGTGGTCAACACTATGCGCGGCATTGTAAAAGTCGCTGCGGTAAAAGCACCGGGCTTCGGCGATCGTCGTAAAGCGATGCTGCAAGACATTGCAGTGCTGACTGCGGGTACTGTAATTTCCGAAGAGATCGGCATGGAGCTGGAAAAAGCTACAATTGAAGAGCTGGGACAAGCCAAACGTGTGGTCATCACCAAAGACAACACGACGATTATCGACGGTATCGGTGATCAAGCGCAAATCAGCGGTCGTGTGGCACAGATTCGCCAACAAATCGAAGAATCCTCTTCTGATTATGATCGTGAAAAATTGCAAGAGCGTGTGGCAAAATTAGCCGGCGGTGTGGCGGTGATCAAAGTCGGGGCTGCGACCGAAGTCGAAATGAAAGAGAAAAAAGCCCGTGTTGAAGATGCGTTGCATGCAACCCGTGCTGCAGTTGAAGAAGGCGTGGTTGCCGGTGGTGGGGTTGCATTAATCCGTGTTGCCAACAAACTGGTTAATTTGACCGGTGATAACGAAGATCAAAATGTCGGTATCAAATTGGCATTACGTGCAATGGAAGCGCCATTGCGCCAAATCGTTGCCAATGCCGGAGAAGAAGCTTCTGTGGTTGCTCGCAACGTTAAAGACGGCGTTGGTAACTACGGTTATAATGCTGCAACTGAAACCTATGGCGATATGCTTGAAATGGGTATTTTGGATCCAACCAAGGTGACCCGTTCTGCGCTGCAATTCGCAGCCTCTATTGCCGGGCTGATGATCACCACTGAGTGTATGGTGACTGAACTGCCTAAAGCCGAAGCACCAGATATGGGCGCAGGAATGGGCGGCATGGGTGGAATGGGCGGCATGATGTAACCGCACTTCCCTCGTGAAATAAACCCCGATAACACATTGAGTTATCGGGGTTTTAGGCATAGTAGACAA
>VDHG01000070.1 GCA_006228005.1 Testudinibacter crocodili | reverse complement strand
GAAACCCGATAGCGACTTTAAGATAAATGAGAAAAACTTAGCCTAATCCAACCCCAACACCTTACGTCCATTCACACTGGCGATGTTGATCATCGCTTCGATATCCGGGAAGCGGCAGCCGGCGGCGAGCAGGCTGAGTTCTTGCCACATATCGCCTTCGCACAACGGCACCATGTAGTCACAGATATTGTCGGTGCCGATTGCCACCGTAATTCCTTCCGGAATCATTTCGTCGGCAGGGGTTAAAGCGTTGTGGAACGGCATTAGGTCTTCTTTACGGTTGCTGTCAATCCATGCCATTGGGCAGGCGATCATCATCAATTGTGCTTGGCGCATTTTGGCATAAAGCTGGTAACGATACTCTTTCGGGTGTGCGCCGATGGAGATGCCGTGAATGGCAGCAACCCGCCCTTGCATACCGTGTTCGATGGTTTTGTCGCACAGCATTTCGGTCTCTTTTTCGCGTGGGGTGTTGAATTGATCAACGTGAACGTGACACATAATGCCGCGTGATTTGGCTGCGTCCATCAGAATATCAAACGCTTCTTCGCCGCGTCCGTAATCCAGTTCATCACGATACGGCAAGCCACCGATCATATCCACCATATCGGCGCCGATGTCAAACCATTTGCGTGCGGTCGGCTCGATCACACCTTTCAGCGTTTGATTGGCAAATTTCAGAATAATATCGTTTTTATACATTTCACGTGCACGGTGGGCGGCGATAATCGCGCGGTCTTCACAGACCGGATCGATGTCCACAAAGGTGCCGAATGCGGTGACGCCTTGTTGAATCATCATCTCAATCGCTTGGCAAAAGCGGGCGTAGTAATCGTCGACACTGGAGTTGCGTTTGATTTCGTCGACTAAATCCCATTTTTGTTGCAGATTGCAAGTGCGGTAAATATCAATTTTTTCCGGCGTCATGGTGAAAGCACGGTCGGCGTGGGCGTGGGAGTTGACCCAACCACCTTTTTTGATAATTTCATCGCGAATATAGGTATTAAACGTACGAACGTGTTGCATTGCGGTTACTCCATAAATTAGCTGTCAAAATAGGAATCAATCGAATGGTGCGTAAAGTTGCGGAGCTAAATTGCGGGCAAAAAAAATCCCCACTGACGGAGGATATTTGTTGATCAGATAACAATAATAACGACAATAGGTTATGCAGAGATCGCATAATGGTTTTATTGGCGACAAAAGTGCGGTTATTGTTAAATGAGCGAGTTTGCATAATTCTAGTTCCTGATGGGCACTAGAACGATAGTATAAATAGTTGCGGCGCGGAAATAAAGCGTTTTTTCAGAGCAGCAATTGCCAAGGCGAATTTTTAGGATTGTGTTTGAGGTTTCGACAATGCTTATCACTGGAAGTTATAACTTATCAGATGTAATTATGGTAGCGTTTGCGGCAATCTATTATACTAATGCACTATTTTAAAACTCAGTGGGAATAAAGAATGAAGTTAAGTAAAAAATGGTTTGCTATGATTGCCGTGGCAGTTGCCGCATTCGGGTTGAGTGCCTGTGATCAAGGTAAATCAAGTACTGCGAAAAACGAATCAAAAGAAGCGACTTTGGCAGAAACGCTGGCAAGCAGCAAAATATTGCGTGTCGGCACCGAGGGAACTTATCCACCGTTTACTTTTCATGATAAAGACGGCAATTTGACCGGTTTTGATGTGGAAGTCACTCGTGAAGTCGCAAAACGCTTGGGATTGGAAGTGCAGTTTTTTGAAACGCAGTGGGATGCGATGTTTGCCGGTTTAAATGCCAAACGTTTTGATATTATTGCTAACCAAGTGGACTTAAGCAATCCGGAGCGCCAACAGAAATATTTGTTGTCTGAACCGTATAATTTCGAGCGCTCGGTGGTGGTAACGCCGGTCGAAACACCCAATTTAACCGCACTTGATGAGGTCAAAGGCAAAAAATCTGCACAAAGCATCAACAGCAGCTACTATGTGTTGGCAAAGGAAAACGGTGCTGAGATCCTACCGGTCGAAGGCATGGCGCAGGCGCTGGAATTGGTGAAACAAAAACGTGCCGATTTAACGTTGAACGGGCAATTGGCAATTTTAGATTATTTGAAACAGCAACCGAATTCCGGTTTAAAAATTGCTTATCGTGATGACAATAAAATCGGTTCCGGATTTGTGTTCTTAAAAGGCAATGATGAGGTGGTAGCGGAGTTCAACCGCACTTTGGATGATATGCGTGCGGATGGCAGCCTAAAAGCGCTTTCTGTCCAATGGTTTGGCGATGACGTTACTGAATAATCTGTTGTCAGCGCTGCCGTTTTTAGATCAACAACAAGCGTCGATGCTGATCGATGCTTTTTTGCCGATGCTGCGCGGCGCCATTGTCAACACGATTCCACTGACATTGCTGTCGTTTTTGTTCGGCATGATTCTTGCGGTATTTATTGCACTGATTCGAGTGGTTCCACGCACTAATCCATTGTATGCGCTTGGTTATTATCTGGCACGAGTCTATGTTTCTGCGATTCGTGGCACCCCATTGCTGGTGCAGTTGTTTATTATTTTCTACGGCTTACCGAATATCGGTGTGAAGCTCGATCCGTTTCCGTCGGCGGTGATCGCTTTTTCATTAAATATCGGTGCTTACGCCTCTGAAACACTGCGTGCCGCTATTTTGTCGATCCCGAAAGGGCAATGGGAAGCCTCATATTCAATTGGCATGAGCTACGCCCAAACCTTCCGCCGCACCATTATGCCACAGGCGATGCGGGTTTCGGTGCCACCGCTGTCGAACAGTTTTATCAGCTTGGTGAAAGACACTTCGCTCGCTTCCACCGTGCTGGTGACCGAACTGTTGCGTGAAGCGCAGAACATTGCCGCCACCACGTATGAATTTCTCTGGATTTACAGTGAAGCAGCGCTGATTTACTGGATTATCTGCTTCTCACTGTCATTGCTGCAAGGCAGACTGGAAAAGCATTTTTCTCGCTACGGTTAAGGATCTTGATGTTACAGGTAAAAGATATTCATAAACGATTTCACGGCATTGAAGTGCTGAAAGGGATTGATTTACAAATACAAAAAGGCGAAGTGATCGCGATTCTCGGACCGTCCGGATCGGGCAAAACCACCTTTTTGCGCTGTCTGAATCTGTTGGAAACGCCAGATCAAGGCACGCTCGAATTCAGTGACCGCACTTTGCAGATCGATTTCTCACACAAAATCAGCAAACAGCAGACGTTGCAACTGCGCCGCCGTACTGCGATGGTGTTTCAGCAGCATAATTTGTTTCCGCACCGCACGGTGGTGGAAAATGTGATGGAAGGCTTGATTGTGGTGCAGAAAAAAGATCCGACGCTGGCACGACAAGGGGCGCAAACGTTACTAGAAAAGGTCGGATTGGGCGATAAACTGGAGCACTACCCATCACAATTGTCCGGCGGACAACAACAACGAGTCGGGATTGCTCGTGCGTTGGCGGTGCAGCCGGAAGTGATTTTACTGGACGAACCGACATCGGCGCTGGATCCGGAATTGGTCAACGAAGTGTTGCAAACGCTGAAATTGCTGGCAAAAGAGGGCTGGACGATGGTGATCGTTACCCACGAAATCCGTTTTGCGCAAGAAGTGGCGGATCGGGTGATGTTTATCGATCAAGGCAAAGTGGTGGAGCAAGGCGAAGCGAAAGCATTTTTCAGCCGTCCGCAACACGAACGCACCAAACAATTTTTACAACAGGTCGATCCGATCGACTACGCCGATTATTGCATTTAAGATAGGGTCTGTTGATCTTTGTTTATATTTTAAACACAATCCGCAGGACTATGACGCTTTTTCGCCATTACTTTTTGCTACTACAGCGGCGTTAA
>VDHG01000007.1 GCA_006228005.1 Testudinibacter crocodili | reverse complement strand
GTGGGTGGTGTTTTTTTGCCCAACGCGCTGTTACCCAGCCTTCAACCATGCCTCGAATCGAGCCTTTCACCCAAATTGCCATATACACATGCACCATAATCCCCAATATAAGGGCAATGGCACTGGTTGCGTGCAGCAATAATGCAATCCGAATCACTGGAATAGAAAAATTCTCGGCAAAATAGGGACGCCACATGATGACACCGGTAACCAGCAAAATGACTAACGCCATAATTAAGGTCCAGAACAGCAACTTTTGCCCCATATTGTAATGGCCAACATCCGCCACATGGTGTTCGTTGCCTTTCAGCACCTCAACCACATTGAGCAACCACTGCCAGTCGCCTTTTTCAATCAAGTTATCACGCCAATAGTGTTTTGCCAAAATAGCAAAGGCGATAATCATCACCAAACCGGTGAACGGATGCAACACCCGTGCTAGTTGTGGTGTGCCCAATACTTCTGCAATCCAAGCAAAGTCAGCAAAGAAAAACGACAAGCCGGAAAGTGCGGTCATAAAAAAGCACAGCACCAACAACCAGTGGCTCAACCGCTCTTTCAGGTTATGGCGAATAACGCGTCTGTTTAAATCAACCATGATTATTCTCCTTTCCCATGTGGATCGAGTGGTTTTTGCAGATCTTCATCGTCCTCTTCCGTATTTGGTCCGACGCCAATGTAATGTGCGGCAGAAGCAATTGCCAATGCCCCCATTGCCATACCCGCCAATGGTTTCAAAATCCCTTTCCACAAACTGACGACCGGGCTGATTGACGGATCTTTCGGTAAACCGGAATACAACTCTGGTTTATCGGCATGGTGCAGCACATACATCACATGCGTACCGCCGACGCCTTGCGGATCATACAAACCGGCGTTTTCATAACCGCGTGCTTTCAAATCAGCCACTCGGGTCTCTGCATATTGCTTCATGGATTCCTTGCTGCCGAAGTGGATCGCGCCGGTCGGACAAGTTTTGACGCATGCCGGTTCTTGCCCCACATTGACGCGATCGGAACACAGGGTACATTTGTAAGCGCGGTTATCTGCTTCGTTAATACGCGGAATATTGAACGGACAACCAGCAATGCAATAACCGCAACCGATACATTTATCAGATTGGAAATCTACAATCCCATTGGCATATTGGATAATCGCTCCCGGTGACGGACAGGCTTTCAAGCAGCCCGGTTCTGCGCAGTGCATGCAGCCGTCTTTGCGGATCAACCATTCCAGGCGATCGTTCTCTTCCACTTCATTGAACTTCATCACTGTCCAAGATTTGGCGGTCAAATCAATCGGATTGTCGTAAATCCCGATACACGTACCGGGTTTATCACGCAAATCATTCCATTCAGAACACGCCACCTGACAGGCTTTACAGCCGATACAGGCACTGACATCGATCAGTTTTGCCACTTCGACTTTATGATCCCGCGTCTGTGGCGGAGGGGTCAGGGACGAAGTTGCAGAGGCTTTAATAATATCTTGAGTTTGAACTGCCATATTAAGCCCCCGTCACTTTTTCAATGTTAACCAAGAAGGTTTTATATTCCGGTGTTTGTGTGTTGGCGTCGCCGACACTTGGTGTCAAGTTATTGGCAAAAAAGCCTTTTTTGCCCACACCGGCAAAGCCCCAGTGAATTGGTACACCGATGGTGTGAATGGTTTTACCGTCCACTTGCAGCTCTTTCACCCGTTTGGTCACCACCGCAACGGCTTTGATATACCCCCGTTTGGAGAACACTTTCACCGTATCGCCATTGTTGATGCCCTTCTCTTTTGCCAGCACCTCGCCCATCTCGATAAACTGCTCAGGCTGAGCGATTACATTTAACAACGCATTTTTAGTCCAGTAGTGGAAATGCTCAGTTAAGCGGTAAGTGGTCGCTACGTAAGGGAATTCATCCGCACTGCCCATAGTTTTCTTATCGTTTGGCAAAATTCGTGCCGCCGGATTGTGAATCACCTTAGGATGCAGCGGGTTGGTGCCGATCGGGCTTTCAATCGGTTCGTAATGTTCCGGGAACGGACCTTCTGCCATTTTATCAATTGCAAACAGACGGCTAACCCCTTCCGGCTGCATGATAAACGGACTGATATTGCTGCCTGGAGGCGCAGTGGTGTAATCGGCAATATCGGTGTAGTTCCAATTTTTGCCGTTCCACTTCACCAATTGACGGGTCGGATCCCAAGGGTTGCCCTGACGATCGGCAGAAGCACGGTTGTAGATCACCCGACGATTTAACGGCCATGCAAATGCCCAACCTAAGGTATTACCCAAGCCAGACGGATCGGAGTTGTCACGTCGCGCCATCATATTGCCCTGCTCCGTCCATTGACCGGTGTAGATCCAACAACCGGACGAGGTGGTGCCATCATCGCGCAATTGCGCAAAACTGGACAGCAATTCGCCTTTTTTAACCAGCACGTTGCCGTTTTCATCCAACAAATCTTCCAAAGCGTAACCGTTATTTTCTTTCGCCAGTTCAACCGGCAGCGGTTCTAACGGATTACGATAGTTCCATTGCATCGCTTGCAACTGTTCAAACCCACGACCACCCTCTTTTTGGTAGAGATGTAACAGGTATTCGCGCAGTTCGGATAAAATTTCTACATCTGGTTTGGCTTCTTGCGGAGCATCATTGCCTTTCCAGTGCCATTGCAACCAACGACCGGAATTGGCAATCGAGCCGTCTTCTTCGGTGAAGCAAGTCGTCGGCAAGCGGAACACTTCGGTTTGAATTGATGCAGTATCCACATCGTTATATTCGCCGTAGTTCTGCCAAAAATCTGAGGTATCGGTTTTCAGCGGATCAAAAATCACCAAATATTTCAACTTGCTCAGTGCTGTCATCATTTTCGCCCGGTTCGGATAGGAAGCGATCGGGTTAAAGCCTTGGCAGAGATAGCCGTTGACTTTGCCCTCAAACATCATATCGATGTAGCGGAAATGGTCGTAAGCGCCGTCGATTTTCGGCAAGTAGTGATAACCGAATTCGTTATCTTTCGTCGCCTTGTCGCCATAGAAGGTTTTGAGCAAACTGATAAAGAATTTCGGGGTGTTTTTCCAATAGTTGACCTGATCTTTCTGGGTCAGCTTTGGCGTGATCCGATTTAAAAACGCTTCCAAAGAGGTATCTTTATCGGTCGGCAATGGCATATAGCCGGTCAACATATTCGGGAACAAGCCGAGATCGGTAATCCCTTGAACGTTAGAATGACCGCGCAACGCATTCACGCCACCGCCAGCGACACCGATATTGCCCAATAGCAATTGGATCATCGCCATGGTACGAATATTTTGCGAACCGATCGTATGTTGAGTCCAACCCAACGCATATAAGAAGGTAGCATTTTTGTCACGCGCCGCCGTTTTAGCAATCTCTTCACAGAAATATAAGAAATCTTTTTGCTTGGTACCGCAAATCCGTTCTACCATTTCCGGAGTATAGCGGGAGACGTGCGCTTTCAGCAAATTGATAACACAACGTGGATCCTGCAAAGTCGGGTCCTGTTTGGCAAAACCTTCTTCGTCAAATTGATAGTTCCAAGTCGATTTATCGTATTGGTGCTTCTCTTCGTTATAGCCGGTAAACAGTCCGTCTTCAAACTGAAAACCTTCATTCACTAAATAGCTGGCATTGGTATATTGCTGCACATATTCGTGCTGAATTTTATCGTTATCCAACAAATATTTGATAACACCGGATAAAAACGCAATATCAGTGCCGGAGCGGATCGGCGAATAGAAATCTGCGACCGCTGCAGTACGGTTGAAACGTGGATCGACCACCATCAACTTCGCCCCACGGCGTTTTTTCGCTTCGATAACCCAACGGAAACCGACAGGATGTGCTTCAGCGGCATTACCACCCATGACGATAACTAAATCAGCATTGGCAATATCAGCCCAGTGGTTTGTCATGGCACCGCGACCAAATGATGGAGCAAGACTTGCTACCGTTGGTCCGTGTCAGATACTCGCTTGGTTGTTAATCGCGATCATGCCGAGCGCACGCGCCCATTTTTGGCTGAGTAATCCGGTTTCATTGCTAGAGGCCGACGCCATCAACATCCCAGTCGACAGCCAACGGTTGACCGGCAACCCCTCGGCGTTAGTCGGAATGAAATTAGCATCGCGGTCGTCTTTCATCAGACGGGCGATACGCTCATAGGCTTCTTCCCAACTGATGCGGGTCCACTCTTTTGCCCCCGGCGCACGGTATTCCGGATACTGCACCCGGCGTTCGCTGTTGACATAGTCCAATGCACCGGCGCCTTTCGGGCACAGCGCCCCACGGCTGACCGGGTGATCCGCATCGCCTTCGATGTGAACCAGCTTTTCACGGGCGTTCATCGCGCCATCGCCCAAGCTGTATAGCAACATGCCACAGCCTACGGCACAGTAAGTACAGGTATTACGGGTTTCACGAGCACGTAAAAGTTTATACGAGCGCGGCGCGGCAAGTGCGGTTGCCGGCGCAAAACCCAATGCGGCAGCGGTTGTCCCTGCCATACTTCCTGCACAAACTTTAAAGAATTTTCTTCTGCTGAGTTGCATAAGAACTCCTCAAAATTGTGAGAGATAGAGTAAAATAATCATTCGTTTTTTCAGTTGTAACGAAAATGTAAAATAGATTACATTTCAAGCGTAGCTTACTCTTGTTCCACGAGCTGTGCAATATACAAAATCAGTTTATATAATCCAGATCAATGTGATATAACGTAATTTTGTGAGTTATATCAAAATTAGTATCATTTACCTATTTATGATTAGAGGAAAATATGTCGTCAACCTTATGCCAAAGAGCGGTTACGGTCTTTAATGGCAACGATAACTTCACTGAAAAACAGTCGCATTGGCTGCAAAAACAAGATTTTTTAGCCAATGAAGTACCGGTTGCTCTGGTGTATAACGGCATTGCCCACACCGTGATGATGTGCAGCCCTGCCGATTTGGCGGATTTTGCGCTGGGTTTTTCCCTTGCCGAAGGCATTATCGACCAGCCAAGTGATATTTATGCGCTTGAAGTGGTCGACGTCAGCAACGGCATTGAAGTGCAAATCGAGATGGCAAGCCGCTGTTTTACGGCATTAAAAGAAAAACGACGCACCCTCGCTGGACGCACCGGCTGTGGTTTATGCGGGGTGGAACAATTACAGCACGTCACCCGTCCACTGCAACCGCTCGACCGCACTTTGCGCTTTGATCTGAACAAACTCAACAACTGCTTGCAACAGTTACAACAAGCCCAGCAGCTGGCACAACAAAGCGGCGCCACCCATGCTGCCGCCTTCTTTAACCTAAATGGCGAACTGCTGGCAATCCGTGAAGATGTCGGACGGCACGTCGCCCTCGACAAACTGCTCGGCTGGCATGCACAACAAAAACAAAAGTGCGGTCAGCTGCTAGGTATTGTTTTGGTGACTAGCCGTGCCAGTTACGAAATGGTACAAAAAAGCGTCGCCTGCGGCATCGAAATTCTCATCGCCGTCTCCGCTGCCACCGACTTTGCGGTCAATCTCGCACAGCAACACCAGCTTTCCCTCGTCGGCTTCGCCCGTGGAAATCGAGCAACAGTTTATTCCGAGCGGGAAAGGTTTGTAATTTAATCCCTTTTTCGACCGCACTTTTGCTACAATACCATTCAACTTCATCTATTAAAAAAGTGATCATTTATGACAGCCAAAATTGCCGATAACGCCCTTGTCCTTGTGGACGGTTCTTCTTATCTCTACCGCGCCTTTCACGCCTTTCCGCCGTTGACCAACTCGCTGGGTGAGCCGACGGGGGCGATGTATGGGGTGTTGAATATGCTGAAAAGCCTGATTAGCCAAGCCAATCCGCGTTATCTGGCAGTAGTGTTTGATGCCAAAGGCAAAACCTTTCGTGATGAACTATTCGAGCAGTACAAATCGCACCGTCCACCAATGCCGGACGATTTACGCAAGCAGATTCAACCGTTGCACAGCATGATTAAAGCGTTGGGTATTCCGCTGCTGGTGATTGATGGCGTGGAGGCGGACGATGTGATCGGCACGCTCGCCGTGCGTGCTTCAAAGTGCGGTCAGAAAGTGTTGATCAGCACCGGCGATAAAGATATGGCGCAGTTGGTAGACGACAACATTATGTTAATCAACACCATGAACAACACTTTGTTGGATCGTGACGGCGTGGTGGAAAAATACGGCATTCCGCCGGAATTGATCATTGATTATCTGGCGTTGCGCGGTGACAGTTCGGACAATATTCCCGGTGTGGCTGGCGTGGGCGAGAAAACCGCACTTGGGCTGCTGCAAGGCATCGGCAGTATGCAGCAAATTTATGCCAACTTGGATCAGGTGGCGGAGCTGCCGATTCGCGGTGCGAAAAAGCTGGGCGATAAATTAGCCGAAGCCAAAGAAATGGCGGATTTATCCTATTTGCTTGCCACGATTAAAACCGACGTTGAATTAGCGCTGTCTTACGACCAACTGACCATGCAAACGGCGCAAACCGATGCGTTGATTGAAGCCTTTGGGCGCTATGAATTCAAGCGTTGGCTGAACGAAATCTTACAAAACGGTTCCAGCTCGGTCACCGCAGCGGAATTGCCGGTAAATCATTTTAACAGCTATCAAGCCACCGCAACAAGCGCTGAAAGTGCGGTGGCGACCCCCGTTGCCGCCGTGCAGATTGACCGCTCTTTATATCAAACTATTTTGACTGAAAGTGATTTACACACTTGGCTAGACAAATTAAACCAAGCCGAACTGATTGCCGTTGATACCGAAACCGACAGCCTAAACTATATGCAAGCCAATCTGGTCGGAATCTCTTTTGCCTTGCCCAACGGCGAAGCGGCCTATCTGCCGTTGCAACACCGTTATTTAGATGTGCCGCCGCAGTTGGAGCTACAGACCGCACTTGCCACCTTAAAACCGATTTTGGAAAATCCACAGATTCAAAAAATCGGACAAAATATTAAATATGACGAAACTATTTTTATCCGACACGGCATCCAACTGCAAGGTATCGCCTATGACACCATGCTGGAATCCTACACCCTCGACAGCACAGGGCGCCACAATATGGACGATTTGGCACAGCGCTATTTGGGACACAACACCATTAGTTTTGAGGAAGTGGCAGGCAAGGGCAAAAATCAACTGACCTTTGACCAAATTCCAATTGAACAGGCAGCGGAATATGCGGCAGAAGATGCCGATGTCACCATGAAGCTGCACCAAACCTTATGGCAAAAACTGCAAGCCGAGCCGACATTGGTCGAGCTGTTTGAAACATTAGAAATGCCGCTGGTGTCGGTGTTGTCCAGCATTGAGCGCAACGGCGTACTGTTGGATAGCGATTTATTGTTTGAGCAGTCAAATCAGATCGGGATCCGCCTGACCCAATTAGAACAACAAGCGCACGAGTTGGCGGGTGAGCCGTTTAATCTGGCGTCCACCAAACAGTTGCAAGAGATTTTATTTAATAAACTGGGTTTGCCGATTATCAAAAAGACCCCGAAAGGCGCCCCGTCCACCAATGAAGAGGTGTTGGAAGAGCTGGCTTACGAACACGAGCTGCCGAAACTGTTGGTCGAACACCGTGGTTTGAGCAAATTGAAATCGACCTACACCGATAAACTGCCGTTAATGGTGGATAAAAACAGTGGTCGGGTGCACACCTCTTATCATCAGGCGGTGACGATTACCGGACGCTTGTCCTCAAGCGATCCGAATCTGCAAAATATCCCGATTCGTACCGAGGAGGGACGCCGCATTCGCAAAGCCTTTATTGCCGCTGAAGGTAATAAAATTATCGCCGCCGACTATTCACAAATTGAATTGCGGATTATGGCGCATCTATCCAATGATGCCGGGCTGAACCGAGCATTTGACGAAGGGCAGGATATTCACCGAGCCACTGCAGCCGAAATTTTTGGCGTGGCGTTGGAGCAAGTCACACCGGAACAGCGCCGCAGCGCCAAAGCGATCAACTTCGGCTTGATCTACGGCATGAGCGCCTTTGGTTTGGCTCGCCAGTTGGGCATTGCCCGTGGGCAGGCGCAACAATATATCGACCTTTATTTCCAACGCTATCCGGGCGTGCAGACTTTTATGCAGGATATTCAACAAAAAGCGCGCGAACAGGGCTTTGTCGAAACGCTGTTTAAACGCCGTCTCTACCTGCCGGAAATCAAATCTGCCAATGCGATGCGCCGCAAAGGGGCTGAACGGGTGGCTATCAACGCCCCAATGCAAGGCACTGCAGCGGACATTATCAAACGGGCAATGCTGTTGATCGACAATGAAATCCGCCACAGTAATGAGATCAAAATGATTATGCAGGTACACGATGAACTGGTGTTCGAAGTGCGGTCAGATAAAGTGGATTTTTATGCCGAACGGATTAAAAGCTTGATGGAACAAGCCGCCGAGCTCAGCGTACCGTTAATTGCCGAAGTGGGTGTTGGCGATAATTGGGATGAAGCGCATTAATGCTGACTCAAAATTCAGGTATAAAGTGTGGTCGATTGACGAAAAATGCAGCTAGGGGTACAGTAACCTGAACATACCGGCTAATAAGGAGAAGAGAGAGTATGGATACAAAATCGGAAGAATATAAAAAATTTTTAGCAGAAAAGATTAAATTGGGCGATCAAGCTGTGCAGCAGGGGCGGACATACAGCAGTGAGCAGGTTTATGAAAATGCGATCAGAGCCGCATTAAAAGCTGCAGAAGGTATGAAAAGAAGTGCTTGAAATTGAATATTCAGCGGTTGTAAATAGCGATCTTGAACAAATTATGATGAATATCACCGAGTTTGCCGGCTTACAAAGTGCGGTAAATATACTCGGTGATATTCAAAAATCAGTAGCATTATTGCCAACAATGCCTGAAATGGGGGTAGTTGGCGATGTTATTGATACTAGAGAAATTTATTCTCGCGGATATAGGATTGTATATCGAATAACCGAAAACAATATCTTGATTATTACGATTGTCCATTGCCGCCAACTCTATCCACCTCTTGCTTAACGTTGATAATAAATAATTTATGAAATACAAAAACCTACGCGATTTTATTGACTTGTTGGAACAGCAAGGCGAGTTGAAGCGGATTTCGCAGGCGATTGATCCGCATCTAGAAATGACCGAAATTGCCGACCGCACTTTGCGTTTGGGTGGGCCGGCGTTGCTGTTTGAAAACCCGATCGGCTATGATATGCCGGTGCTGTGTAACCTGTTTGGCACGGCACGGCGAGTGGCACTGGGGATGGGGCAAGAGAATGTAACTGCCCTGCGTGATGTCGGCAAATTGCTGGCATTTCTAAAAGAACCGGATCCACCCAAAGGCTTTAAAGACCTGATTGACAAGCTGCCGCAGTTCAAACAGGTGCTGAATATGCCGACCAAGGTGTTGGGCAAAGCCGATTGTCAGCAGATTGTGTGGCAAGGTGATCAAGTGGATCTGTACAAATTGCCGATTATGCACTGTTGGCCAGACGATGTGGCACCACTGGTGACGTGGGGCTTAACCATCACCAAAGGACCGTATAAAAAACGCCAGAATTTGGGGATTTATCGCCAACAACTTATTGCAAAAAACAAATTGATTATGCGTTGGTTATCCCATCGCGGCGGGGCATTGGACTTTCAGGAGTGGCAACAAGCCCACCCCGGTCAGCCTTTCCCAGTTTCAGTGGCGTTGGGTGCTGATCCGGCGACGATCTTAAGTGCGGTCACGCCGATTCCCGACACCCTGTCGGAATATGCCTTTGCCGGTTTATTGCGTGGCAATAAAAGCGAAGTAGTGAAATCAGTTTCCAATGAATTGGACGTGCCTGCCGGTGCGGAAATCGTGCTGGAAGGCTATATTGATCCGGCTGAAACCGCACTTGAAGGACCTTACGGCGATCACACCGGTTATTATAATGAGCAGGAATATTTCCCGGTGTTCACTATCACACACATCACCATGCGGCAAAACCCGATTTACCACTCCACCTACACTGGTCGTCCGCCCGATGAACCGGCGGTGTTAGGCGAAGCGTTGAATGAAGTATTTATTCCGATTTTGCAAAAACAGTTTCCGGAAATCGTTGATTTTTACCTGCCGCCGGAAGGCTGTTCCTACCGTTTGGCAGTGGTAACCATCAAAAAACAGTATCCGGGACACGCCAAGCGGGTGATGATGGGAATCTGGTCATTTTTGCGCCAATTTATGTACACCAAATTTGTGATTGTATGCGATGATGATATTAATGCGCGCGACTGGAAAGATGTGATTTGGGCGATCACCACCCGTAGCGATCCGGCGCGCGACTGCACTATCGTAGAACACACGCCGATTGATTATCTGGACTTTGCTTCGCCGGTGGCTGGATTGGGGTCAAAAATGGGAATCGACGCAACGAACAAATGGAAAGGGGAAACAGATAGAGAATGGGGCGTTCCAATAAAGAAAAAAGAAGAAATAGTTAAAAAAATAGATGAAATATGGGAAAAATTGTCTATTTTTTAGAAAAAATATCGTTTAGAATAAAATCCTCTGTTGTGTAAATGACAGAGGATTTTTTATAAAACTATAAATATATTTTAAACACAACACATCTTAAAAAAGGTAAACCCATGAGCAATTTAACTACTGTTGATGCTTTTTTAGCACAACTCGCCAAACGTGACGGTCACCAAGCCGAATTCCTGCAAGCCGTAAAAGAAGTCATCACCTCATTATGGCCGTTTCTGCAAAAAAATCCGAAATACGCCTCGCAAAGCTTACTCGAGCGCTTGGTCGAACCTGAACGTGCTTTTCAATTCCGCGTGGCATGGACTGACGATAAAGGACAAGTACAAGTCAACCGTGCCTTCCGTGTGCAGTACAACAGTGCAATCGGGCCATATAAAGGCGGCATGCGCTTCCACCCTTCCGTCAACCTCTCAATTTTAAAATTTCTCGGCTTTGAGCAAACCTTTAAAAACGCCTTAACCACATTACCGATGGGCGGCGGAAAAGGCGGCTCGGACTTTGATCCAAAAGGCAAATCCGATGCGGAAGTGATGCGTTTCTGCCAAGCGTTAATGACGGAATTATACCGTCATGTCGGACCAGACACTGACGTACCAGCTGGCGATATTGGTGTTGGCGGACGTGAAGTCGGTTATCTTGCCGGTTATATGAAAAAACTCTCCAACCAAGCCGCCTGCGTCTTCACCGGTCGCGGTCTGTCCTTCGGCGGTTCATTGATTCGCCCGGAAGCGACTGGTTATGGTTTAATTTATTTTGCACAAGCCATGTTGGCAGAAAAAGGGCAATCATTTGCGGGCAAAACCGTATCGGTTTCCGGCTCCGGCAACGTGGCGCAATATGCGATTGAAAAAGCGTTGGAGTTGGGCGCAAAAGTGGTAACCTGTTCTGACTCTTCCGGCTATGCCTACGATAAAGACGGTTTCACCGCAGAAAAATTAGCTGCACTGCAAGAGATCAAAGAAGTCAAACGTGGTCGCGTCAAAGATTATGCCGAGCAATTCGGTTTGGAATACCACGCTGGCAAACGCCCTTGGGAAGTCAAAGCTGATATCGCTCTACCTTGCGCTACCCAAAACGAACTGGAATTAGCCGACGCTGAAACCTTGATTGCCAACGGCGTACAATTAGTGGCAGAAGGCGCCAATATGCCGACCACGATTGAAGCAACCGACCGCCTTTTGGAAGCCGCTGTACTGTTCGGACCAGGTAAAGCGGCAAATGCCGGCGGTGTCGCCACTTCCGGTTTGGAAATGGCGCAAAGCTCACAGCGTTTATACTGGACTCGTGAGGAAGTCGACGCACAACTGAAACGCATTATGCTGGATATCCACGCCAATTGTAAAAAATACGGCACGGCAGAAGGTCAAGCCAACATCAACTACGTGGTCGGCGCCAATGTTGCTGGTTTCGTCAAAGTGGCGGATGCCATGCTGGCGCAAGGTGTGTATTAACCGAAAAGTTAGACCGCACTTTTAACCATAAAAAACTGAGGAGATAAAAATTTTCTCGGTTTTTTTATTGTGTATCGTATTCAGAATTATGTATTTTGATATAGTAACAATTATTTATCAAACAGTTACCCTCGCTAATCAAGCCACACTTTCCCCGCAAATCTAGTCATGAGAAATACTGGCTGCTAAATAAAAAGTGCGGTCACTCAATTCAACACAGGCGATCTGAAAAGTGTAAAAAAACTGCTAAAAAACAATAACCCCCTATTTTATATTGATAAAAAAAGCGTATAATTCTGCACCATTCGACTTATCTTTTCGTTTCTTTAATGAAACCGTTTTTGAGCTTTGCAGGATCGCATTTTATGTGTCAACTTTTGGGCATGAATTGTAACAGCCCTACCGATATTGTGTTTTCATTTGAAGGTTTTCGCCGCCGCGCAGGGATCACCGACCACCACTCCGACGGCTTTGGTATCGCCTTTTTTGAAGGGAAAGGTGTACGGGTTTTTCGCGACGACAAGCCATGCAGTTCATCACCGATCGCTGATTGCGTCAAACAATATCATATCAAATCGCTAAATGTGATCGCTCACATCCGCAAAGCGACTCAAGGGGTGGTCAATCTGGAAAATACCCATCCGTTTATGCGTGAAATTTGGGGCGAAAACTGGGTGTTTGCCCACAATGGCAACTTGAAAACCATACCGGATCTATCGGAAAGCCGTGCACAGCCGATTGGTAGCACCGATTCAGAGGCTGCATTTTGTTATATGGTGGAAAAACTGAAAGTGCGGTATCACAAAAAACCGAGCGACCAAGAGATTTTTAACGCAGTCTATGACATTGCTGCCGAATTGGGTGAGTTAGGCACATTCAATTTTATCCTCTCCAACGGGCAAATCATGCTGGCGCACTGTTCCACTCATTTACATTACGTGATGCGCAAAGCCCCATTCGGCAAAGCGTTCCGTATTGACGACGACGGTGTGATCGATTTCAACGACTTCGCTAAACCGAATGACCGAGTGAATATCATCTCCACTTTTCCACTGACCAAAAATGAGGCGTGGGTCAAAATGGAACATGGTGGCTTTGTGATGTTTAAAGACGGCGAAAAAATCCACGAAGTCGTCGGCACGTTCAAACAAATGGAAGATGACGGCACTCAGTGTGTTCAATCTCGCGTAGCTTAATCTAAGCTTTTCACTTAATAATACCGCACTTTATATTGAATAAAGTGCGGTATTATTTTTTATGATTTAAATGCTTTAAGCAATGAATCTAAAATATAATTTTCAATATTGCTATAATTATTTTTGCGTAACCGACATAAGGTCACTCGCCAAGGTACCGGATCTTTAATTTTTCGGCAGACATAATCAGTAGCGGGATAAAGTTCAGAAATTGGAAAAGGTAAAATAGTTAATAATGCTTTATTAATTTTAGTCGAATTTAATAAAAAATCCCAAGAGCTAGACTCTAAAATAATATTCGGGTAAATATTATAGCGCTTGAAGTGCTCGCTTAATTGATGATAAATCATAAACGTTTTATCAAAAATCGCCATCTTTTCATTGTGTAAATCTTGCCAAGTCAATATCTCTTTTTGTGCTAGATGGTGTTCTGGAGAGAAAAATACCGAGAGTTCTGAACGTGAAATCTCAAAGGAATCAATAATATTCTTAGATATCCCTTCTGGATAAAGCAATACTGCTAAATCAATATTTTCTAATAGCAATTCTTTTTTTAATACATATGCACCCTGTTCTTTAATGCTGAAATTAATTGTCGGATTTTCCAGAATAAGATACGGCATAATTTCAGAGAATACTACCGATAAAACCAAGGGCGGAATACCGATTGTAATATTACCGGTGATTTGATTAGTGATTTTATGTAAGTTTTGATTCATTTCATTGTACTTTTCGACAATATCTTTTGCATCACGATAATAATTCTCGCCCACATAAGTTAAACCAACTATTTTTCCCTGTGTCCGTTTAAATAACGGTATATTTTCACGTTTTTCAAACTCATTAATCATCATACTGAGTGCCGGTTGAGAAATATATAAATGCTGTGAGGTACGACTCAAATTAAAATTATTATCCACAATAGCAATAAAATAACGCAGATGCCGTATATCCATATCCTTTCCTCTGTCAACTTACGTAACTACACCTATGGTACATCAAACTTCTATAAAAAAAATTGATAGATGTCTAAAAAATTAGTATTTCTTTTCCTATTATTTTATTGCTATGCTCATTGTCGAAATCTTAGCAGGTAAAAATCATGAAATAAGCTGTTGAAAAACAATTATATTTTTATTTGCATCGTTAATTGGAAAAGTATGAAAGTGTTTTATAAATGATCTGTTCTATTTTAAGCAGATTTAATATGCATTTAATTAAGTATAAATAAAATATATATCATTTGGAGAATTATTATGTCTAAAGTGATTTCTGTTGCTGAGGTAAAGCATCATCTTTTTGATGGAATGAGCATCATGTCAGGCGGTTTTATGGGGATTGGTTCGGCAGAAACGTTGGTTCAGGCAATTTTAGAGGCCGGCACCAAAGATATTACCCTGATTAGCAGCGATACTGCCTTGATCGATACCGGTGTCGGACCACTCATTGCCAATAACCGGATTAAAAAAGTGATTGCCTCCCATATCGGAACCAATCCTGAAACCGGCAAAAAAATGATTGCCGGTGAAATTGAAGTTGAACTTGTGCCGCAAGGGACATTTGCCGAGCGTATCCGTGCCGGTGGTGCCGGTTTAGGTGGGATTTTAACCCCGACCGGCGTAGGCACAGTGGTGGAAGAGGGAAAACAAAAAATACAAATTGATCACATCGATTATTTATTGGAACTGCCGCTGAAAGCTGATTTGGCGCTGATTAAAGCACATACCGCAGATACAGCCGGAAATTTAATCTATGACGGTTCCGCCCGAAATTTCAATCCGTTGATGGCGTTGGCTTGTAAAACCGTGATTGTCGAGACCGATTATTTGGTTGAAGCGGGAGAATTGGAGCCTAATCACATCATCACGCCAGCAACATTGGTGGACTATATTGTATTGAAAACCGCACTTTGACCTGTTAAGTGAAGTAATAAAAAAGGAAAAGGATATGAATGCAAAAGAATTAATTGCACGCCGTATTGCAATGGAATTAAAACACGGTGACGTTGTCAATTTGGGCATCGGCTTACCGACGATGGTGGCCAATTATCTGCCTGCAAATGTAAACATCACCTTGCAGTCAGAAAATGGTTTCTTGGGCTTGGCGGCTTATGATCCGGAAAATGCCAATCCCAATATCGTGAATGCCGGCGGGCAGCCTTGTTCGATAAAATCTGACGGAGCGTTTTTTGATAGCGGGTTTTCTTTCGCCCTTATCCGCGGCGGACATGTTGATGCTTGTGTGTTGGGCGGTCTGGAAGTTGATCAGGAAGCAAATCTTGCCAATTGGATGGTGCCGGGAAAAATGGTACCGGGCATGGGCGGCGCAATGGATCTCGTCACCGGCTCGCGTAAAGTCATCATCGGCATGGAACATTGTGCCAAATCGGGGTCTTCAAAAATTCTCAAAAAATGCACCCTGCCTTTAACAGCAAAAAATAAAGTGCATATGGTCGTGACCGAGTTGGCAGTTTTCAGCTTTATTGACGGCAAATTAACCTTACAAGAACACGCACCTAACGTAGATTTGGCAACCATTAAAGCCAAAACCGACGCTGAGTTTGTTGTGGCGGACGATTTTAAACAGATGGTGATCAATTATTAATCTGTGCCATTAAGCATAATCAACAGAACAAAAAGGAACTCAATATGGAAAATATTGTCATTGTCAGCGCCGTCAGAACACCGATTGGTAGTTTTAACGGCGCCCTTGCTAGCGTAAGTGCGGTTGATCTCGGCGCTTTGGTGATCAAAGAAGTGTTACAACGGGCAAATGTTGCTTCAGATCTGGTTGATGAAGTGATTATGGGCAATGTGCTGCAAGCTGGTTTAGGGCAGAACCCGGCACGACAAGCCGCTTTAAAAGCAGGTATTCATCAACAAGCGTCCTCGCTCACGATTAATAAAGTATGCGGCTCAGGCTTAAAAAGTGTGGTATTAGGGGCGCAGGCTATTCGTAGCGGCGATGCCGATATTGTGGTGGTCGGCGGCATGGAAAATATGAGCCAAGCGCCTTATCTGTTGAGTAGCAAAGTGCGGTTGGGCGCCAGAATGGGCAATTTAACCTTGCAGGATACCATGATTGAAGACGGACTAACTTGCGCAATTAACCATTACCACATGGGGATCACCGCAGAGAATATCGCCGAACATTATGCTATTACTCGTCAGCAGCAAGATGAATTTGCCTTACGTTCGCAAACACTGGCTTCACAGGCAGTTCAAGCCGGTGTGTTCGATGCAGAAATTATTCCGGTAAGCGTAAAAACACGTAAGGGTGAGAAGGTGTTCAATCGTGACGAACACCCTAAATTCGACACAACCCTTGAACAACTTGCCGCATTGAAACCTGCATTTAAAAAAGAAGGTAGCGTCACGGCAGGCAATGCTTCGGGTCTTAACGATGGTGCCGCCGCCTTGTTGTTAATGAGCGAAAGCAAAGCCGCTGAACTAGGGTTGCAGCCGTTAGCCCGCATCCGCAGTTATGCCAGCGTAGGTAATGATCCTGCCGTAATGGGATTAGGACCGGTTCAAGCAACACAGAATACCTTGCAAAAAGCCAATCTGACGTTAGCAGAGATTGATCTGGTCGAAGCCAACGAAGCCTTTGCTGCTCAATTCTTAGGCGTAGGGAAAACCTTGCACTTTGATCTGGAGAAAACCAATATCCACGGCGGCGCCATTGCACTGGGGCACCCGATTGGTGCTAGCGGCGCACGCATTTTAGTGACGTTGCTATACAGCATGCAGGCAAAACAAGCCAAATTAGGGTTGGCAACATTATGTATTGGAGGAGGACAAGGAATTTCAATGGTGGTTGAGCGTATCTAGTTTTTCTCTTTTATCGGTAATAATCTGATTAATAATAACAAGTTGAGGTTAAAAATGATTGATGTAAACGGAAAAGTTGCTGTCATTACAGGTTCAGCCAGCGGTATCGGCTTACATATGGCGAAAAAATTTTTGGCAAACGGTGCAAAAGTTGTGATTAGCGATATTAATGAAGAAGCCTTGGCAGCACGGCTGCAAGAGTTAAATCACCCGAATCTGTTGGCGGTAAAAACGGATGTTACAAAAGAAGCCGAGATTGAAAACTTAATCTCAACGACGCACAAGCATTTCGGCAGACTGGATATTTTTGTCAATAATGCCGGTATTCAGCATGTTGCACCGATAGAAGATTTTCCGACCGAAAAATTCGATTTGATGATCCAAATTATGTTGCGGGCTTCTTTTCTTACTATTAAGCACTGTCTCCCGATCATGAAAGCACAACAATTCGGACGGATTATCAATATATCGTCCATCAACGGTTTAGTCGGTTTTGCCGGTAAGGTAGCCTATAATGCCGCTAAACACGGGATCATCGGAATCACACGAGTCGCTGCGCTCGAGTGTGCTAAAGACGGGATTACCATCAATGCGATTTGTCCAGGATATATTGAAACGCCATTGGTGCTGAATCAAATGAAAGATTTAGCCAAAACCCGCAATGTCAGTCTGGAAAATGTGCTGGAAGAGGTGCTATATCCACTGATTCCGCAAAAAACATTAATTGATATCGACGATATTGCTAGTTTGGTTCTGTTCACCTCCAGTCCTTGCGCCAAACACATCACAGGAACCAACTTAGTGATTGATGCAGGCTACACTGCACAATAATAAACGTAAACTGACCAAAGCCGATTTCAGGGACGACATCGGCTTTTCTCGACCGATAATTTTATTTCTGTATTGATAGACAGGAGAATGAATATGTTAGGAATCCTGCTTGGTCTGACGATCATCATTGTATTGGCTTTTTGGGGCTGGTCGATTATTTGGGTCGCCCCAATAGCCGCCGGTGTCGTCGCATTATTTGGCGGATTAGACTTATTGACGGCTTATACCGGTGATTACATGAGTGGTTTCGTCGGTTTTGCCAAAACCTGGTTCCCAATCTTTATGTTGGGCGCAATTTTCGGCAAATTGATGGAAGTAACCTCAATGGCAAACGCCATCGCTGAAACCATTAGCAAATGGTTAGGAGCAAAACGTGCGATTTTGGCGGTGGTTGTCGCCTGTTCAATTCTCACCTATGGTGGCGTCAGCCTGTTTGTGGTTGTTTTTGCCGTTTATCCGCTAGGGGTTGCACTATTCCGCCAAGCCAATATCTCCCGCCAACTTTTGCCGGGTACCATTGCCTTGGGCGCATTCACTTACACCATGACCGCCATTCCCGGCACGCCACAAATTCAAAATTTAATTCCGACCCATTATTTCCATACCACACCTGCCGCCGCTCCGTTAATGGGCATTGTATCGGCACTGATTATGGCAGTTTTAGGCTACTATTGGTTGGTTTATCGTGAAACCGCACTTCGTAGCAAAGGATTGGTGTTTGTTGAACCAGAACTCAAGCAAGTCGTGCAAACTGAAGATGAAGAGAATTTGGCAAAAGCCTCATCAGACCAGGCAAAAACAGTTGTTAAGCCAATAAAAAATAGTAAACCCAATTTCTGGTTCTCTATGTTGCCGCTAATTTCTGTTGTTGTCGCACTAAACGTAGCCAAGTTATCAATAATAATTGCATTGCTTATCGGGATTATCCTGATTCTAGTCCTGAGTGCGGCACAGTATAAACATTTCATTAAAGCCATCAACGAAGGAGCAAACGGCTCCGTATTGGCGATTGTCAACACCTCGGCAGCCGTTGGCTTTGGTTCTGTCGTGAAGGCTGTTCCCGGATTTGCAATCCTATCTGATTTTCTATTGAATATTAAAGGCTCGCCTCTGATTTCAGAAGCAGTGTCCGTGACCGCACTTGCCGGAGCAACCGGTTCCGCCAGCGGCGGCATGGGAATTGCACTAGAAAGTTTGGGGCAAAAGTATTATGAACTGGCAATGACACAGGGTTTAAATATCGAACATTTCCATCGTGTTGCTTCCATTGCCTCCGGTGGGCTGGATACCTTGCCGCATAACGGCGCGGTTTTAACATTATTAGTGATTACAGGCATGAGCCATCGCCAAAGCTACTTTGATATTGCCATGGTATCACTCGTCATTCCGACCATCTCGTTAATTACGGTTATCGGCTTGGCCAGTCTCGGCATCGTATAATACCGATTCGACATGGTGATCTATCCGTTCACCATGTCGATCAATTTGTGAGCAATGTATCATTTTCTCGCTCACCCCCCTATAAATTCTTCTATTTTGTGATCCACCTCTTGAAACAAACCATTAACAACTATTGCTCATTTTTTTAACTTCATATAGGGTAATACCGTCCGTTTTTAATTTCAGCGATCGTTTGCTTTCTTTCGCTTCCTGTAACATTCCCTGCGACATCGTTAAGAGGAACGCCGATTATGCAACACTTTGATTCCGTATTAAAAGAAAACCGTATTTTTAAGCCGAGTGATGATTTCCGCCAAGCTGCCAATATCGGGCAATTGGAGGATTACCAAAATCTGTGGGAATTTGCCGATAAGGATTATCTACAGTATTGGGCAGATTTAGCTCGTGATTTGATCAGTTGGAAAAAACCGTTTATGACGATTTTTGACGACAGCAATGCACCATTTTATAAGTGGTTCCCGGATGGCAAACTGAATGTATCCTACAACTGTTTGGATCGCCATCTGCCTGACAAAGGCAACAAAACCGCACTTATCTTTGAATCTGACTTCGGTCAAGTCAGCAGCTTTAGCTATGCGCAATTGCATAATCGGGTGTGCCGTTTTGGCAATGCGCTGCGTGAATTGGGCATCGGCAAAGGCGACCGAGTGGTGATCTATATGCCGATGTTGGCAGAAGCCGTGATTGCAATGCAAGCCTGTGCCAGGATAGGCGCAGTGCATTCGGTGGTGTTCGGTGGCTTTTCTGCTGGTGCTTTACGCGATCGCATCGAAGATGCTGGTGCAAAATTGGTGATCACCGCCAACGGTGGACTGCGCGGCGGCAAGATTATCCCATTGAAAGAGACCGTTGACGAAGCGTTGGATATGGGCTGTCCGACGGTAGAAAACGTGGTGGTGTATTACCGCTTGAATATTGATACGGCTTGGCGCAACGGACGCGATTTGTGGTGGCACGAATTGTCGAAGCACCAGCCGGAGTTTTGCGAACCGGAGTGGATGAATTCTGAAGATCCGCTGTTTATCCTGTACACATCAGGTTCTACCGGCAAACCGAAAGGCATTGTGCACAGCAGCGCCGGCTATTTGCTGGGGGCGATCAATACCTTCCGCAACGTCTTTGATAACAAACCGAATGATGTTTATTGGTGCACCGCTGATGTCGGTTGGATCACCGGACACTCCTATGTGTGTTACGGTCCGTTGGCAAACGGCGCTACGCAAGTGATTTACGAAGGTGTGCCTAGCTATCCTGATCCCGGACGAATTTGGCGGATCATCCAACGGCATAAAATCAGTGTGTTTTACACCTCACCGACCTTGATCCGCTCTTTGACCCGGGTCGGCGACTGGATTCCGAACAAATATGATCTCTCATCGTTGCGCTTACTCGGCAGTGTCGGTGAGCCGATCAACCCATCAGCATGGATGTGGCTGTATCAAGTGATCGGCAAAGAACGCTGCCCAATTGTCGATACCTGGTGGCAGACCGAAACCGGTTCGATTATGCTCTCCCCGCTACCGGGCATCAACTCGATGAAACCGGGCTCCTGTACTTTGCCGTTACCAGGCATTATGGCGGATGTAGTCGATGAAAATGGACAAAAAGTCAGCGGACAAAGCGGGGGAATTTTGGTGATTAAACGTCCGTTTCCATCGATGTTGCGCACAATTTGGAATGACGATAAACGCTACCAAGCCACCTATTTCCCGACAGAGTTAGGCGGAAAATACTATGTTGCTGGCGACTCGGCACACCGTGACGAAGACGGTTATTTCTGGATTTTAGGACGCACCGACGATGTACTGAACGTATCCGGACACCGTTTGGGTACGATGGAGATCGAATCAGCATTAGTTGCCAATCCGCAAGTTGCCGAAGCAGCCGTGGTCGGCAAACCGGATGAAATTAAAGGCGAAGCGGTGGTGGCGTTTGTCGTGCTGAATACCGCACTTCCGGACGGACAAGAAGCACGCGATTTAGCGGAAGAGTTGAAACAGTGGGTCTCAAAAGAGATAGGCAAAATCGCCCGCCCGGAAGATATCCGCTTTGCCGAAAACCTGCCAAAAACCCGCTCCGGCAAAATTATGCGCCGCCTACTACGTTCGATTGCCAAAAACGAAGTCATCACCCAAGATGTCTCCACCTTGGAAAATCCACAAATTATTGGGCAGCTGCAACGGCAAGTGTTGTAGTTACTAAATTACAAAGAGCGGTTTTGAGCTTCATCATAAACCGCTCTTTCTATTTCAAATCAACTAATTCATCTCCTGCAAACGATAAACCTCAGTCTCATTAATGCTGTTCAGACCTTGGCTGATTGCGGCAGCGCCGGCGATGGTGGTGTACACTGGAATCCGTTGTTGCAGCGAGCTGCTGCGGATCGAGTGGCTGTCAGCAACCGATTCCGGCATGCTGCCGACGGTGTTGATCACCATGGCGATTTCACCATTTTTGATCGCATCAACAATGTGCGGTCGCCCTTCACGCACTTTATTCACGATTTGCACGCCGATGCCGTGTTCACGTAAAAATCTTGCCGTACCCAACGTCGAACATAGTCCGTAGCCTAAATCTTGCAGACGTTTGGCAATTTCAACCAGTTTCGGCTTATCCGCATTTTCGACCGACAAGAAAATTTTACCCAGTTTTGGCAAGCGTTCGCCTGCACCGATTTGCGCTTTCAAAAACGCTTCGGAGAAAGTTTTACCCACGCCCATCACTTCACCAGTCGAGCGCATTTCAGGTCCTAAAATGGTGTCTACGCCTGGGAATTTAATGAACGGGAACACCGCTTCTTTGACCGAATACAAGTTCGGGATCACTTCCTTGTTGATTCCTTGCTGCTTCAGGCTGATACCCGCCATCACCCGTGCGGCAATTTTCGCCAGCGGCACACCGGTAGCTTTGCTGACAAAAGGCACGGTGCGCGAGGCGCGCGGATTGACTTCCAGCACATAAATGGTGCCGTTTTGCACCGCAAACTGGACATTCATCAAGCCGACCACTTTCAACTCAAACGCCATTGCGGCGGTTTGACGACGAATTTCGTCTTGAATATCCGCACTTAACGAATACGGCGGTAACGAGCACGCCGAGTCGCCGCTGTGAATACCAGCTTGTTCGATATGCTGCATAATGCCGCCGATCACCACATCTTCACCATCGCAAATACAATCGACATCGACTTCAATTGCGTCGTTGAGGAAGTGATCAAGCAGAATCGGGCTGTCGTCGGAAACCCGCACCGCTTCACGCATATAGGTTTGTAGCTCTTCATCGTTATACACAATTTGCATCGCCCGTCCGCCCAAGACATACGACGGGCGCACCACTAGCGGATAACCAACCTCATTTGCCAAGGTTAGCGCCTCTTCACTATTACGTGCGGTTCGGTTCGGCGGCTGTTTCAGGTTTAATTTATGTAGTACTTTTTGGAAACGTTCGCGATCTTCAGCAGCATCAATGCTGTCAGCGGAAGTCCCGATAATATGCACGCCGTTTTCGTGTAACGCATTTGCCAGTTTCAACGGCGTTTGTCCGCCGTAATGCACGATCACACCGTACGGTTTTTCAACGTGAATAATTTCCAGCACCTCTTCCAGCGTCAGCGGCTCGAAATACAGGCGATCGGAGGTATCAAAATCGGTGGAAACGGTTTCCGGATTACAGTTGACCATAATGGTTTCAAAGCCGGACTCCCGCAAAGCCAGCGCAGCATGCACGCAGCAGTAATCAAATTCAATCCCTTGCCCGATCCGGTTCGGACCGCCGCCCAAAATCATGATTTTTTTACGGTTGGTCGGGTTGGCTTCGCACTCTTCCTCATAGCAGGAATATAGATAGGCGGTATCCGAAGCAAACTCGGCGGCACAGGTATCGACCCGTTTATACACCGGATGCAGATTGAGTTGATGACGTAATTCTCGCACCGCACTTTCAGTGCTTTTCACCAACTGGGCGATACGGCGGTCGGCAAAGCCTTTGCGTTTTAAACGGCGCAGTTCGGTGTAGTCCAAATCTGCCAGTGTTTTCTTTTCCAGTGCCAGTTCTTCTTGCACCAAATCGCGAATTTGCACCAAGAACCACGGATCGATTTTGGAATAGTGATACACCTCTTCCAAACTCCAGCCGATCCCGAACGCATCGGCAACATACAGAATCCGTTCAGGCCCTGGATTGGAAATCTCGGTGCGCAATTTCTCCATATCTTCGGTTTTTAAATTGAAACCGCAAATGCCGGTTTCCAAACCACGTAACGCTTTTTGCAATGACTCTTGGAAAGTACGCCCCATCGCCATCACTTCGCCCACTGATTTCATCTGGGTAGTTAAACGGTCATCGGCTTTCGGGAATTTTTCAAAGGCAAAGCGCGGTACTTTGGTCACCACATAATCGATCGACGGCTCAAATGAAGCCGGAATCAAACCGCCGGTAATGTCGTTGCGCAGTTCGTTTAAGGTGTAACCGACTGCCAATTTCGCCGCCACTTTGGCAATCGGGAAGCCTGTTGCTTTCGAGGCCAGCGCCGAAGAGCGGCTGACGCGCGGATTCATTTCAATCACGATCATCTCGCCATTTTCAGGGTTGATCGCAAACTGGACGTTCGAACCACCAGTATCGACGCCGATTTCACGCAACACCGCCAACGAGGCATTACGCATAATTTGATACTCTTTATCGGTCAGGGTTTGCGCCGGAGCAACGGTGATCGAATCGCCGGTATGCACGCCCATCGGGTCGAAGTTTTCAATCGAACAGATGATAATGCAGTTGTCCGCTTGGTCTCGCACCACTTCCATTTCATACTCTTTCCAGCCCAACACCGACTGCTCAATCAACAGCTCGTGGGTTGGCGAAGCATCAAAACCACGTTCGCAAATTATATTAAATTCATCTTTGTTATAGGCAATCCCACCACCAGAACCACCCATGGTAAACGACGGACGAATCAAGGTCGGGAAACCCACTTCCGCCTGCGCCTTCCAAGCTTCTTCCAGCGTGTGGCAAACAAAAGATTTTGGCGTGCTCAAGCCGATTTTGGTCATCGCATCTTTAAAGCGACCGCGATCCTCTGCTTTATCAATTGCGTCTTCTTTTGCGCCAATCAACTCGACGTTATATTTCGTCAACACCCCGTGTTTTGAGAGATCCAAGGCACAGTTAAGTGCGGTCTGCCCGCCCATAGTCGGTAGAATTGCGTCTGGACGCTCTTTGGCGATGATTTTCTCCACCGTTTGCCACGTGATCGGCTCGATGTAGGTCACGTCCGCCATATTCGGATCGGTCATAATCGTCGCTGGGTTGGAGTTCACCAGCACCACTTTATAGCCTTCCTCACGCAACGCCTTGCATGCCTGCGCCCCTGAGTAATCAAATTCACACGCCTGCCCGATCACAATCGGACCTGCACCGATGATTAAGATAGTTTTTATATCTGTACGTTTTGGCATAGTTCTCTCTCTTTGTTTTAAATCTGTTTTTGAAAACGCTTAATGGTAAATTTAACCGTTGTTTAAAATTGCCACTTAAACCTGCATTCTCTAACGTTGTAATTCAAACAGTAATTTTTGTTGTTCAATTTCGCGGACCAATTCATCTTCTGTAGGTAAATAAGGGATATATTTACTAGCAAAAAGTTGAGCGTTGTCTTTTAAGACTGAATATTTCGCCACAATGCTATCCGTTTCAGTGCAAAGCAATAATCCGATTGTTGGGTTATCATTTTGTTGTTTTTTTAAATCGTCGTACATTCGGACATACATATCTAATTGCCCAATATCTTGGTGTGTCAGCTTATCGGTTTTTAACTCTACAATAACAAAACACTTAATCAGATAATTATAAAAAACCAAATCAATAAAAAAATCACTGTTTTCTGTCCGAATATGCTGTTGTCGCGCGACAAACGCAAACCCTTTACCAAGCTCTAACATAAACTGCTGTAAATTATCGATCAATGCCTTTTCCAGTTCCGCTTCGGTATAGCTATAATGCGTCGGTAATCGAAGAAATTCTAAAACGGTCGGATTTTTAATAAAATCGCAGGGTTGTAACACCGCACTTTTCTGTTGCATTTCCGTATGCACGGGTTCTTTATCTACGCTAGCAAGTAAACGTTCATAGTAGAGCGTTGAAATGTTTCGATCTAACACTCTGACCGACCAATGGTTTTCAGCGGCTTCAATTAAATAATAACGTCTGGCTTGCTCATTCTGAATTTTTAATACCCGCTGAATATGAGTCCACGTTAATTTGGAAATCACTGATTTCCAAATATCTAAATCCGAAAACATCAAATAGAATTGGCGAAAATTACGAATATTTCGCTCCCCAAATCCTCTACCAAACTCTTGGCTCAGCACTTGGGAAACTTGCTTAATCACTTCTTTGCCATAATCTGCACGCGCTTGTCCACACTGTTCTTCTTGCACGATCCGTTTACCGATTTGCCAATAGGCATCGACCATTGCTGAATTAATAGCGGCATAAGCCTGTTGACGAGCCGTTGCAAGAATATATTTAATATCATTGATATAAGTGCCATTAGACATATCTATATCGGTACGTTTTGGCATAGTTTTTTCTCTTGCTAATATTCTCGTTAATCTTCAGGAACCCAAAATTCACCTTGTCCCACGGGGATTACCTTGCCGCCGACATAAATGGTCTGTTGCTCGTCCACAGTTAAGCTCAAGCGGTTCGGCCGTCCGATTTCATCGCCTTGGGTGATCTGCCAGTTTAACGGCGTGCGTTGGTTGTGAAGCGCCCAAGCGCCTAAATTGGCGGCGGCAGAGCCTGTGCCCGGATCTTCACGCACTTCGCCGTGTGCGGAAAAGAACAACCGCACTTTGACTTTATTCTGCTGTTCAAACCACACATACAACTGCGCTTCCCCACTTTGCGATACCGCTTTTTGCAGCAAAAGTGCGGTATTGATACGGCAATTTGCCACCGCTTGCGCCGAATTTAATCGCAACAATAGTTGTTCCGTGCCAGTATTCACCCATATAGGTTCAGCGGCAATATCACACGGTTGCAAGCCCAACAACTCGGCACAGTCGGCTTTGTCTAATGCCGACGGCTTTAACTGCGCACCGTTACTTAAAGCAAAAGTGATGTTATCGGTTTGATGTTGCAGCCTAACCAAACCCGCCTCGGTTTGTAACTGATAATTATCAGACAACCCCAACTGCCGGTGTAACACAAACGCCGCACCGATGGTCGGGTGTCCGGCAAACGGCATTTCATACTCAGGGGTGAAAATTTTCAGTTTTCTGACCGCACTTTGCCTATCGCTGCGTTGTACAAACACGGTTTCCGACAAATTAAATTGACGGGCAATCCGTTGCATTTGCTGCTCATTCAGTCCGTCCGCTTGCGGGAACACCGCCAACGGATTGCCGTCGAAATGGCTTTCGGCAAACACATTAACCAACTGATAAGCATAGCTTTTCATGGGTATATTCCTGTTTAAACCACAACCTGCGGCGTATGGGTGTGTCGCACCACTTCCATTTCATGCACAAATTTGTCAAACAGTTCGGCAATATCATGCGGTCCTGGACTGGCTTCAGGGTGTCCTTGGAAAGAAAACGCCGATTGGGTACTCAGTTCAATGCCCTGCACTGAATTGTCGAACAAAGAGCGGTGCGTCACGGTCACATTGTCCGGCAAACTGGCTTCGTCCACTTCAAAACCGTGATTTTGGCTAGTGATATACACCTGCTCAGTGGCAAGATTTTGCACCGGATGGTTGGCGCCGTGGTGTCCAAAAGTCATTTTTTTGGTTTTACCACCCACCGCTAAACCTAACAATTGGTGCCCCAAGCAGATACCGAAAATCGGTTTTTTACTGGCTAATAATTGCTGGATCGCTGTGATCGCATAATCGCACGGTTCCGGATCGCCCGGTCCATTGGAGAGAAAAATACCATCCGGATTCAGTGCCAACACCTCTTGTGCGCTGGTTTTTGCCGGCACCACGGTGATTTGGCAGCCACGCTCGGCAAGCATGCGCAAAATATTGTGTTTCACCCCAAAATCATAGGCAACCACATGATAGCGTCCGGCGTCTTTATGGCTGAAGCCCTGCCCCAACTTCCATTCGCCTTGCTCCCAACGATAAACCTTGTCACAAGTCACTTCTTGCGCCAGATCTTTACCTGCCATGCTGCCGAAACTTTGCGCCAGTTTCAGCGCTTTGGCTTCGTCAATTTCCCCCGCCATAATGCAGCCGGCTTGCGCACCTTTGTCACGCAGCAAACGGGTTAAACGACGGGTATCAATATCGGCAATCGCCACGATTTTATTGGCGACTAAATACTCTGATAAATTTTGTTCGCTACGGAAACTACTATAAATCAGTGGTAAGTCGCGAATCACCAAGCCGGAAACATAGACTTTATCCGCTTCGCAATCTTCTTGATTGACGCCGGTGTTGCCGATATGTGGATAGGTGAGGGTGACAATTTGTTTGGTGTAGGACGGGTCGGTTAAAATTTCTTGATAGCCCGTCATTGAGGTATTAAAAACCACTTCGCCGATGGTATGGCCTTGATAACCAATCGAAGTGCCGTGGAAAACAGAGCCGTCAGCTAAGACTAAAATGGCTGGTTCAGACATGAATCTCTCCCGGAATAATCATTTTATATTCAATTTTAGATAAACACTGGCGCTGTAGCCCGATGCGTTACTCATTGCTCCTGCTGTATAAAAGGTCGCTGAAATGTAGCAAAATTGAGCAAATTATTGTAATGGAGCAACACGCGCAATTCAAGACAAATAATTTTTAAACTATATACTAAATGAAAAAATATGCAATAAAATGAATAAAAATTCAATTTTATTGCTATTTACCTGATTAGCGAAACGAATAAAAGCTGTTCTTTACCCCTAAACTTGCTAAAATAAAACCACTCTTTTTGCAATGGAACCGCAATATGAAAAAATCTAATTCGATTAAATGTTGGCTGCCACTGATATTAGCCACAACGATCGGTGCCTGCTCAAGTATTGACCAAACCACCGGACAACGCCAAGATCCGTTGGAAGGTTTTAACCGCACCATGTGGGATTTCAACTATAACGTTGCCGACCCCTATCTACTGAAACCTATTGCCACAGGCTGGAAAGAATATGTGCCGCAGCCGGCTAAAACCGCACTTGTCAATGTTGCCAATAATTTGGATGAACCGGCAAGCTTTGTAAACCGTTTATTAGAGGGTGAATTTAGCAAAGCGATGGTGCATTTCAACCGCTTTTGGATCAATTCCGTCTTCGGTTTAGCTGGCATGATGGATATCGCCAGTGCCAGCGAAGGCTTGCGCACAGAAGGCTCACGCTCATTCGGTGACATGCTCGGCAGCTATGGTGTCGGCACTGGGGCTTATGTAATGGTGCCATTATATGGCCCTGCTACCCCACGCCAAGATTTGGGCAGATTGGTTGACCATACCTATCCGGCGCTATCATTATTAGGCCCTTGGTCAGCATTAAAATTTAGCGTACAAGCCGTTGATCGTCGTGCTAATTTACTCAGCCAAGACCCTATTCTGGCACAGTCGCAAGACAGCTATCTCACAGTGCGTGAAGCTTATTTCCAAAATCTAGAATTTAAAATCAGCGATGGTAAGCAAGGTAGCGAAATTAAAGAAACCTTATCAGAAGACGAACTCAAAGAAATCGATTAATTATTTATTGAATAAAGGAATATGCTATGGAACTGACACTCACACAACGCCTGATTCTAATCAATCAGTATGAATTGATGGCATTACTCGACAAAAACAATGCCGGAAAATATAAACGCAACCAGAATATCATCAAAGGCGGTTATAAGCTAGATTTGAAAGAATTATATAAAGATTTCAGTGAGATAAGTGAAGAAGAGTGCAAAGCAGTAATCAACACTTTAGAGATGTATCAAGCGTTGCAAGTCTCTTATAATAATTTGCATCACAAAGAAGATTTGACTGCTCATCGTTTGAAATTCTTAGGCTATTGTGCAATCCGCGAGAAAAAATATCTGAATTATCTGGGATTTATTGCGGAGAACGATAAAAAATATCGGGATTTGATTCAATGCCCGAACGGCTGTGATGCGCAAACCCCGATGTGGGACAAATACAGTAAAATGCTGGATGTATGGCATAAATGCCCACGTCAATTCCATTTGAGTATTGCTGAAATCAAACAGATTTTGAATGCTTAACCTATTGTTATAAAAGTTATTAAAGACCGCACTTTGCCTCATCATCTGCTAAAAGTGCGGTTTTATCCGATAGTTTTTCAGCGATGAATCCAACCTCTTAAATCCGACCCAATAAAGGTTAAGCGTACCGCACTTGGCGGCTCACTAAAACTGTAGCTGATCGGCTCAGGCAAATTTTTCATCATTGCATATGGTAAAATCCCTATCACTTGCATTTCAATTTCCGAGCTACCATATTTCACAGTTTCATAAATCAACGGCTGCCGACTGTCATTAATAACGGTTGCTTTGCGCCAACCAAATTGATAGGGCACTGCAAGTTGTTGTTGGTTTGCCAACTGATATTGCTGCGGAAAAAACAGTGCGTATTCTCGTGCCTGATTATCATTAGTCACAACCACCAATTGATTTACTGCTCCCCACAGCAAAGCAGCCAATGTCACCAAGCCCAATGCCAAATAACGATTTATTTTCAAGGAATTTTTATAACGACTAAAACGGAAAATAATTAATGGCAGCAAAATTAATAGAATGAGCAGACCATAAAACAGATTAATCGGTAACATAGAATGGTTCTCTTTTATCAGGCGGCAAATAGCAAAAAGGGCGAACCGAAGTTCACCCTTTTCGAGATATCTTGCAGCGCAATTATTTGATAATTTTCGCTACAACACCCGCACCTACTGTACGGCCACCTTCACGAATCGCAAAGCGTAAGCCTTGATCCATCGCGATTGGGTGAATCAGGCTAACAACCATTTGGATGTTATCGCCAGGCATAACCATTTCCACGCCTTCCGGTAACTCGATGGTGCCGGTTACGTCCGTTGTACGGAAATAGAACTGTGGACGGTAGCCTTTGAAGAACGGAGTATGACGGCCGCCTTCATCTTTAGACAATACGTACACTTCTGATTCGAAATCAGTGTGTGGTGTGATTGAACCCGGTTTTGCCAAGACTTGACCACGTTCGATCTCTTCACGTTTGGTACCACGCAACAACGCACCGATGTTCTCCCCTGCACGACCTTCGTCTAACAGTTTACGGAACATTTCAACACCGGTAACCGTGGTTTTGGTGGTCGCTTTGATACCGACGA
>VDHG01000069.1 GCA_006228005.1 Testudinibacter crocodili | reverse complement strand
TTGTCTACTATGCCTAAAACCACTAAAATCACAAAAAAATCCCCTTGATCTTACGATTAAGGGGAAAGAGGACAAACTCAATAGAGGAAGTTTGTTATTCAATCATCAATTTACTGCCGTCATACTCCAATACTTGGATCGTGTTCAGCGCTTCGCCACTGTCATTCTCACCGCCAATCAACAATACCTGATTGTGATAAGAAATACTGACCGCACCGCTGACCGGATTAGTCAATTCTCCGACCATTTTCCAGCGCCCATTTTTTAGCGCATAAATCTCTTTTTGCCGAGCTTTCGATAGGTTCTGGTGAGCAAACGGCTTTCCGGCAGCAAATTGAGCTTGCGCCCCTGGAAAATTTGCACCACCGGCAATCAAATAGTAGCCGTGACTGTAGCCGCCGCCTGCCCACGCAATGCCTTCTTGCGGTTTACCTCGCAATGCCGGCAAATTCGGTAGCGCTTTCCAATTTACCCCTTGTGTTGAAAGCCGCCCCTGCGCAGTGGTGGCGCTTGCCAAGCCAGGTTTAATCTCACCACTGACCACTAACAACGTTTCGCCTTGCCCTATCACAGTTGCCCCCATTCTCGGCTCAAAAGGGATTTTGCCTTCATTGTGCCATTGGTTATTGTACGGGGTATAACTCAGGAATTCGTTGGTAAAAAAATAGTCTTGCGGTCGTTTTTGGAAAAACACCTGATCAACCGCTTGGCGCTGTATAGTATCTTCTGCTGCGGCAGAATCTTGCCAATAAGCGTTTAACAACGATAAATTAGCTCCCCCCAACAAATAGATTTTATCGTGATAACTGACCGCTGCGCCACCCGCCAAGCCACGTGGTGCTTCTGTATTCAGCCTGACCCAGCGATCTTGCTGCGGATCATAACGGTGCACATCATTAACAAACTGGCGAACGCCCTGTTCATTGGTTTGCTGTCCACCAAAAACATACAACTGTTGATCCAGCACCGCAACAATTGGCTGTATTCGATCACCAGCTGGGAAATCAGCAATCGGTTGCCACTTTGCCTTACTCTCTGTTGTTTGCAACGACAACCGATAAAATTTGTTACCTGCGGTACCCAAACCGATATACATCATATCGCCAATCAACGCACCGCCACCTTGCTTAATCGGCTGCGGCAAATCTGGGTACGCTGCTGACACAGCAACTGCCGTTGTCAGATATAGACCGAATATAAGACGGGATAACAGGGTTTTTATCGCTTTCATACTCTCACTTAGGTTAGGACTTGGCGATAATTCAACCAACACTGAAAGGTAATTATCATTCCTTATATCCGAATGATATATTCGCTCCATTTATAAAAGCAATATTAAATTCAATTTTGTTACCGGAATTTCAAGGAAGATCACACTTTTGCCACAAACGTGGGGATATTTTATGCCGTAAAAGTGCGGTTTGCAGCTTTTACGGCAGGGAAAAAGCGCGTTATTTTTTCTTGGTAGGGCGCTGCCAGTTGGCAATATGGCGCTGTGGCACACGGCTAATCACCAGCTCGTTGTCGGCGACATCTTTGGTAATCGTTGCGCCGGCACCGATGGTGGCGCCATCGGCAATCTTGACCGGTGCCACCAATTGGCTATCGGAACCGACAAACACATTATCACCGATAATGGTTTTGAATTTATTCACGCCGTCATAGTTGCAGGTGATCACCCCGGCGCCGATATTGCAATTACTGCCAATTTCTGCATCGCCAACATAGGTCAAATGGTTCACTTTTGAACCTTTGCCGACTTGTGATTTTTTAATTTCGACAAAGTTACCGACGTGGGTTTCCGCCGCCAACTCTGCGCCCGGACGCAGCCGTGAGAACGGCCCGATTACCGCACTTTCGCCAATCACCGCATCGTCGATCACTGAATACGGCTTAACTTCAACATCCGCAGCAATTCGGCAGTTTTTCAACACGCAACCGGCACCGATCCGCACCCGGTCACCCAGTTCTACCTTGCCTTCGATAATCACATTGACGTCAATTTCCACATCTTTGCCGTGCAGCAGTTCACCGCGCAGATCAAACCGGGCTGGGTCAATCAACATCACACCCGCCAACAGTAATCGTTTGGCTTGTTGCTGCTGATAATAACGTTCTAATTGCGCCAATTGCAGCCGATTGTTAGCGCCTTCCACTTCCATCCGATCCGCCGCAGGTACGGCACAGACTTGGCAGCCGTCTTGATTCGCCAACGCAACTACATCCGTGATGTAATATTCGCCTTGGGCATTGTTGTTATTCAAGCGTGACAGCCAGTTTTTGAAACTGGCGCCACTGGCGACCATCACCCCGGTGTTGACTTCTTGAATCTTGAGCTGTTCTGGATTAGCGTCTTTTTGTTCCACAATCGCCACCACATTGCCGTCTTGACGGATAATCCGTCCATAACCGGTTGGATCGTCCAGTTTCACCGTCAACAGCGAAATACCATGTTGTGGCTTAGCGGCAATCAGTTTTTCCAACGTCGCCTGTGTAATCAACGGGCCATCACCGTACAGCATTAGAATGTCTTCATCATCGGCAAAGTGCGGTGCTGCCTGCTGCATCGCGTGTCCGGTGCCTAACTGCTCAGCCTGCAACACCCAGTTAACCGGCTCTGCTTGCAACCGCTGCTGCATCAACTCGCCGCCATGACCATAAATCAGGTGAATATTGTTGGTGCCTAACGCTTTTACGGTGTCGATCACATGCTTGACCATCGGTTTGCCCGCAACATTATGCAGCACCTTCGGCAGTTCTGAATACATTCGGGTGCCTTTTCCGGCAGCTAAAATCACCACACTTAATTTTTGTTCGCTCATTTTCGGTTTCTCTCGCTTAAATCAGATTATGCTGATTTTACCTTAAATTTAGCGGCTGATAAATGTAAATAACCGCACTTTATTGCCGAGCAATTCGGCAGAAAAGTGCGGTTAAATCGCGTTATTCAATAGCTAAGCGCTAGTCTTATTCAACCCGCTCACCATGCAACACCACATCCAATCCTTGGCGTTCTTCGTCTTTTTCCACTCGCAAACCGGTGATTTTGCTGACGAGAAAGAACAGGATCACACTGCCGACGCCGCTGTAACCCACCGTAATCAAGATGCTTTTAATTTGCACCCACAGACTGGCGCCGCCGCCAGTGATGTCGGTCGAAACAAACACGCCGGTCAATACTGCGCCAACGATACCACCGATGCCGTGAATCCCAAATGCGTCCAACGAATCGTCATAGCCTAACCAATATTTGAGTTTGGTTGCGCCCCAAAAACAGATCACACCGGAAATCAAGCCGATGAAAACCGCACTTTGCACGCTGACAAAGCCCGCAGCCGGCGTGATTGCTACCAAGCCTGCTACCGCACCGGAGGCTAAACCCAACGCCGACGGTTTATGTCCCAGCAAACGTTCGGTCAACATCCAAGCCACTGCTGCCGCGGCTGTCGCAATTTGTGTGGTTGCCATTGCCATACCGGCACGACCGTCGGCTGCCAATGCGGAACCAGCGTTGAAACCAAACCAGCCGACCCACAACATTGCCATGCCCACCAGCGTCAACACCAAGTTGTGCGGCGGCATCGCTTCTTTACCGTATCCAATACGTTTACCGATAATCACTGCGCCGACTAAGCCTGCAATACCGGCATTGATGTGGATAACCGTGCCGCCGGCATAATCCAACACGCCGTCTGCTGCCAACCAGCCGTCCGATCCCCACACCCAGTGCGCCGTCGGCACATAAATCAACAGTGACCATAAAGCGCTGAACAATAACATGCCGGAAAATTTAATCCGTTCGGCAAAAGCGCCCGTGATAATCGCTGCCGCAATCACTGCAAACGCCATTTGAAAAAGCATAAACACCGGTTCCGGAATGGTGGCGGCACCAGGGAAGATGGTCAGTTGTTCACTTTCGGTGAAGACATTCATGCCGCTCAAGAAAAAGCGCTCTGTTCCACCGATAAATCCGTTATTTGAGGTAAACGCCAGACTATAACCGAAGCACATCCACAACAACGAAATCAAACAGGCGACCGCAATGCTTTGCACCATCGTCGCCAACACATTTTTCTTCCGTACCATGCCAGCATAAAACAGTGCTAAACCGGGCAATGTCATAAATAATACCAAAATCGCCGATACCATCACCCAAGCAGTATCGCCTGCGCTGATGTCCGACATCGGGCGGATCCAGTCCGCCGTTTCTGAGGCAAAGCCTGTAGCAGGTAGCAGGGCGGTCATGCCGCCGATAACAAGTGATTTTTTCATATTTTCACCTATACAGTTGTTTCCGAGTTTAAAATGAAATAAAAATAAAAAATTAAAAAATGGCTAAATAGCATTTTCGTCGGTTTCACCGGTGCGGATGCGAATCACTTTATCCACCGGTTTTACAAAGATTTTGCCGTCACCGATTTTTCCGGTGCGCGCCGTCTGGCAGATGACCTCGACCGCTTGATCGGTCAATTCATCGCTCAACACAATATCCAGTGAAATTTTAGGCAGGAAATCCACCGCATATTCGGCACCACGATACAACTCGGTGTGTCCTTTTTGCCGCCCGAAGCCTTTGACTTCAGTGACGGTGATGCCTTGAATGCCGATATCGGACAAGGCTTCACGGATCTCATCTAAACGGAAGGGTTGCACAATGGCAGTGATTTGTTTCATAAGTTTCTCCTTAGAAAGTCATACAATAAAACTTAAATGAGGAGCAAACCTAATTTGTCTGACGACATAAAAAAGGTTGCTTTCCGAGTAAATATCAAAAAATAAAAATAAAAATAAAAAATGTACTGTTAAAAAATGTGGCTGAATATAATAAAAAATTGCTTACAAAATATTTTCGTACTGATCGATAATCCGTTTCGGCCACACGCTGGACTGCACTTGTCCGATATGTTCTTTATGCAGCAACAACATCGCCATGCGCGACTGTCCGATACCACCACCGATCGATTGCGGCAATCTGCCGTTCAGCAAATCCTGATGCCAAGGAAATTCAGCGCGTTCTTCGTTGTTAGTCAACGCCAACTGATGCCGAAGTGCGGCTTCATCAACTCGAATCCCCATTGAGGACAGCTCAAATGCCGATTGCAACACCGGATTCCACACCAGAATATCACCGTTCAAGCCTTTATATTCGCCTTCGCTTGGTGTGGTCCAATCATCATAATCCGGCGCTCGTCCATCATGCGGCTTGCCATCCGACAGCTTGCCACCGATTCCGATTAAAAATACTGCCCCAAACTCTTTGCAGACCGCACTTTCGCGCTCTTTGCCGCTCATATTCGGATAGCGGCGCACCAGATCTTCGGTGTGGATAAAGGTGATCTCCGACGGCAGCGAACCTTTAATCCCAAACTGCACTTCCACCATTTGTTCGGTTTCTTTGATGGCAGTATAAATCGAGCGCACCGTTTGTTTTAAAAAGTCCAAATTGCGGCTACCTGCCGGAATCACTTTCTCCCAGTCCCATTGATCAACAAATACCGAGTGGGTTTGATCAAGGCTGTCTTCATCAGGGCGCAACGCAATCATGTGTACAAACAACCCTTCGTTCGCTTGAAAATCAAAACGCCCTAAAGTATGGCGTTTCCATTTTGCCAAGGAGTGCACCACTTCAAACCGCACCCCATGAATTTCACGAATATTCACCTGCACCGCATTTTCCACGCCGGACAGATTGTCCTGCATACCATTGCCGACTTGGCTAAGTAGCGGTCCTTGCACCTCAACGATTTTTAAGTGTTCTTTTAACATTTGTGTGAAGGTGTTTTTAACGAAACTGATTTCTTGTTGTTGCAAAATAAAGGAATTTTTCATAATTTATCTAAAGTTTATCTGGGTTGATTAAATAAAAAAAGCGTTTTGCTTATCGTTTTTATGCATTATTCAACAAACAAACAAAAAATTCCAATACTTTTTTAATTTTTTTTGTTAATATGTAGTCATTAATCAATAGAAGCATATTTTTTTTGAAAAAAAACTAAAATCGGAGAAGCGTATGCAACATACCAGCCACATTGATGCTCTTGATCAACAAATCTTGCGAGTTCTGACCAAAGATGCCCGCACCCCTTATGCCGAAATGGCGAAAAAATTCGGGGTCAGCCCAGGTACGATTCATGTTCGAGTGGAAAAAATGCGCCAATCCGGCGTGATTGAAGGCACGAAAGTGCGGATCAATGAACGCAAGCTCGGTTATGATGTTTGTTGCTTTATTGGCATTATTCTAAAAAGCGCCAAAGACTACGACACCGTGATTAAAAAGCTGCAAACTTTTGACGAGGTGGTCGAGGCTTATTACACCACTGGCAATTACTCTATCTTTATCAAGGTGATGACCCACACCATTGAAGAGCTGCATGGGGTGCTGGCAAACAAAATTCAGCTGATAGATGAGATCCAGTCCACAGAAACATTAATTTCTATGCAAAATCCTATCCTCAGAGATATAAATCCATAATTGTTTGGCGTAGAATATCTCTTTTACGGTGTATATAAAATTTTATATAAATCAATAATAATAACAAGGAGATGTTTTTATGGCAGATGTATTTCATTTAGGGTTAAGCAAAGCGGATCTGGAAGGGGCAACAGTTGCAATCGTTCCGGGCGATCCGGCACGTGTCGAGCGTATTGCTAAGCAGATGGACAAACCTAAATTTTTGGTTTCTACCCGCGAATTTACCTCATGGTTAGGCTATGTCGGCGGCAAGCCAATTATGATCTGTTCCACCGGTATCGGCGGTCCTTCTGTTTCAATCGCAGTAGAAGAGCTGGCACAATTAGGCGTGCGCACCTTCTTGCGCATCGGCACCACTGGTGCAATTCAGCCGCATATTAATGTCGGTGATATTTTAGTCACCACTGGCGCGGTGCGTTTAGACGGTGCCAGCCAGCATTTTGCGCCGTTGGAATACCCAGCAGTCGCCGATTTCACTTGTACTTCGGCGCTGTACCAAGTTGCTAAAGAAAGCGGTGCAGCGACCTATGTTGGCATCACCGCCTCTTCGGATACTTTCTATCCAGGACAAGAGCGCTACGACACCTACAGCGGCAAAATCTGCCGTCGCTTTAAAGATTCTCTTAAAGAGTGGCAACAATTGAACGTGATGAATTTTGAGATGGAATCTGCCACCTTATTCACCATGTGCTCAGCATTAGGCTTAAGAGCGGGCATGATTTCTGCCGTGATCGTCAACCGCACCCAGCAAGAAATTCCAAACGAAAGCACCATTAAAGCTGCTGAAGGTACAGCGGTAGCCTTGGTAGTGAAAGCTGCCGGACAGCTAGCTTAAACCTTAACGATAGTCAGATAAATCAATCCCGCAACATTGACCAATGTGCGGGATTTTTGATATTAGCGCCTATCCTAGGCTGCTGCGTTTTTCAAAATCAGATATAACTCATCTTTGAGGCGCAACTTCTCTTTTTTCAGATTTTCCACTTCGGTCACTGTACCCAATTCTATATTGGTTTCAATAGCTTTGATTTTGTGGTCGAGTTCATTGTGCTTGTCAAACAAACGGCTAAAGTGGGCATCTTCTAATTTCAAACGGCTGATCAAATCACGATATTCTGGAAACATACTAAAACTCCTGTTAAATGATGGGGGATAGACGGAAGCAAATCAATTTTGTTTTACTCTAACATCAAACGGCAAATATAACTCGGCGATAGTTCACAAAATTGACTTTAATTAGGGTTTGTTGATGTTTGTTTATATAGTGAAATAAAAAACAGGACGCCATCGCTGCATCCTGTCAATGATAAAGCGAGTCTGCTTATTTGCGTAAGCTGCCGACAAACTGCACTGCTTCTTGCGTGAGACGAGTCACTTCGTCCCAATTTCCAGCGGCGATTGCTTCATTCGGAATCATCCACGAACCGCCCACCGTCGCCACACAATCCAATGCCATATAATTGGCTACGTTTTTCGGGCTGATCCCGCCGGTTGGGCAGAACGTCAGCTGTGGCAATGGGGCAGAAATCGCTTTCAATGCCGGAGCACCGCCATTGGCTTCTGCTGGAAAAAATTTTAAATGATCGTAGCCCAATTCAAGTGCGGTCATCATCTCAGATGGTGTTGACGTGCCCGGCATTAACGGCACTTCGCCCTGCGCAGCATGTTTTAATAACGACAGCGTCGCTCCCGGCGAAATAATAAATTTCGCCCCTGCTGCAAGTGCCGCATCATATTGCTGTGGCGAAATCACTGTTCCGGCGCCCACCAGCGCCTCTGGCATCGCTTCACTGATGATTTTAATCGCCTCTAGTGCCACCGCACTGCGCAAGGTAATCTCAAACACCTTGATGCCGCCTGCCGACAGTGCTTGCGCCATTGGCAGCGCATCCTTTAAATGTTTAATCACCATCACCGGCACCACCGGGGAAGCGGCAAAAACTGCACTGGGTTGTAAACTCCAATTCATAGCAAAAATCCTTGTTAAAAATTCCGTCAATCAAAAAATACAATATCAAAACAGCTTTTTAAAGATAGCAAAAAAACGGACCACTGTCGCATATCATAAGATGAAAAGTGCGGTTTGAAGCCATATTTTGTGATCTTGATCACTTAATACAAACACAAACGGACAGAAAATTCTGCCCGTTATTTGAGATAAAAATAGCTGTACGCTTAACGCGACGGTAAGTAGCGAGCCGGATCGACTGATTTACCTTTGTAACGGATTTCAAAATGCAGTTTGACCGAATTAGTACCGGAACTGCCCATTTTGGCAATTTGCTGTCCGGCGCTGACTTCTTGCTGGTCTTTGACCGAAATACTTTCGTTATGCGCATACGCACTGAGGAAATCATCATTGTGTTTGATGATGATCAAATTGCCGTAGCCGCGCAACGCATTGCCAGCGTACACCACCCGCCCTGCGGCAGCGGCATTCACTGCCTGTCCGCGTGAACCGGAAATATCGATACCTTTATTGCCGCCGTCTGAAGAGGAGAAGCCTTGAATCACTTTGCCGTTACTCGGCCAGCGCCAACTGATGTTAGAATTAACCGCACTTGGTGGGGTCGTCTCTACACGAGCAGGTGCTGTGGCTACTGCTCCTGCCGTTGCCGTCACTGCTTGTTGTGCTTGCTGCTGTGCCATAGTAGCGGCATTACCGGCTGAGGCTTTCACCGGTCCGATAATTGTACCGTCAGAGCCATATTGAGTATTATTCGGGCCCGGTGTATAAGAAACTGCTGGTTGTGTTGGGGTTGCCGCTGGCGCCGATTGTGCCGCCACCATACCGACTGCCGGCGCTGAGCTAGGTGCAACCGCACTTGCTCCGTTGCCAATTTTCAAAACTTGTCCGACTTTCAGATTGTAAGGCTCGCTCATCTGGTTTTTCGCCGCCAGCTCTGCCACATCCATACCGGAAATATAAGCGATTAAAAACATAGTATCGCCTTTACGCACGGTGTAACTGTCGCCTTTATAAAAACCTTTATCAATTTGATTATAGATCGGCGCGTTAGTGGCGCTGTCACGCGGGATCGTGAAATCCTGTGAGACATTATTAGTACGAGTTTGGCTGTTCACCGCAGTGCCGACCGTTTGAGTAGCCTGCTGCACTTGTCCAATCGGTTGCTGTACCGCACTTTGTACATTTTGCTGCACCTGTTGCGTTTGGGTTTGAGCTTGTCCGATCGGCTGCTGAATGGCTTGTTGCACCGACATACTTTCCGGCATGCTTTGCTGCTGAATTTCAGGCTGCCAACTACCATTGCTGGCGCCACTGGCTTCAACCGGCTGCATAATGCCCGGAGACAAATTACCGTCCGCACTTTGTACCGGCGCACCGCCACTGCTGCTACAACCGGCTAAAACAGCCAACGCCAGCGCAGTTGCCGGGAAAAAGAACAGTTTATTTTTCATGTTTAAATCCTTGACTAACGTAAAATAAGATAAGCGATAACCGCTAAGACTACCACGCCCCAACCGATCACTTCAATAGAACGACGCAACTTGGCTTCAATTTTTGGGCCACCCCATGCGGACAATTTCGCGACCAGAATAAACCGTGCCGCACGGGAAACAAAGGCAGTCACGGCAAACGGCAGCAGTGCCATATGCAACAACCCGCCGGCAATGGTGAATACTTTATAGGGAATCGGCGAGAAACCGGCGACGAATAATACCAAGATACCCCACTGGTCAAACCAAGCGATCACTTGTTCCATTTTTGCCTGATAACCAAATTGGATAATATAATGTTGGACAAAATCATAAGCATAATAGCCGATTGCATAGCCGAGCAATCCGCCCAACATTGAGGCAAGTGCGGTGTAAAGCGCATATTTCATTGCCTGTTTAGGCTTGTTCATCGCCATTGGAATTAACATCACATCCGGCGGAATCGGAAAAAAAATCGCTTCAATAAAGCTGACAAAGAACAACCAATAAACCGCTAAACGGTGACGTGACCACTGCATGGTCTTGTCATACATTTTACCAAAAATTTTCACTGTAGCTCTCCTGCCACCAACGGTACAAATTTAACATCTTCTATATTTTCCACTCGATACCGATCACCGATTCGAGTAATCAATTGCAATATTTGATTGCCAACTCCGATTGGGATCACCATTCTGCCGCCGTCACGCAGCTGTTGTAGCAATTCAATCGGCATATTTTCAGCTGCAGCAGTCACCATAATCGCATCAAACGGCGCTTTGGCTTTCCAGCCCTCCCAGCCGTCTGCATGGCGCAGTTGCACATTGTGCAACTCCAATTTTTTCAGACGGTGAATTGCTTGCCATTGTAATTTTTTAATTCGCTCCACGCTATAAACTTTATGGCATAATTTTGCTAAAAGTGCGGTCTGATAGCCACTGCCGGTGCCGATTTCCAACACATGATGCTCGGCTTGCAATCCTAACAGTTCGGTCATTCTGGCGACAATGTAGGGCTGTGACAAGGTTTGTCCTTCGCCAATCGGAATCGCCATATTTTCATAACAACGGCGAGTGAACGCCTCCTCCACAAAAAACGCACGCGGAATCTCATAGATCGCCTGTAAAATAGCGTCATCTTTGATTCCCTGCGCCTGAAGGCGCTGCACCAAGCGCCGTTGTTCGATTTTAGACATCTTATGCCGTTTCCAACCAATGTTGTAGCCGTTGCAATGACTGGTGTGCCGTCATATCAGTTTGAATCGGCGTCAAAGAGACATAGCCGTGCTCTACTGCATGAAAGTCTGTTCCCTCACCACTGTATTCCGGTAGACCGCTGGCACCCACCCAATAAATGCTTTCGCCACGTGGATCAATCTGCTTCACCATTTCACTGGCTGATTCGCGATAACCCAGCTTGGTCACTTTCGAACCTTTTAAATCGGCATAAGGAATATCCGGCACGTTGATGTTGATGATTTCGCGCGAACTCAACACATTGTCGTGCAGTTTCGGAATCAAATCACACACCACTTGCGCTGCGGTTTCAAAATAAATTCGTCCGTCTAATGACACCGCAATCGACGGCAACCCCAAGTGTCGTCCTTCCAACGCCGCTGCGACTGTGCCGGAATAGATCACATCATCGCCTAAATTCGCACCGGCATTGATGCCGGAAACCACCAGATCAACCCGTCCGGCAAGGAAACCGTTCAGCGCCAAATGCACACAATCCGCCGGCGTGCCGTTGATGCAATAGTCACCGTTTGGCAATTTTAACGGTCGCAGCGGCTCAACCAAGGTTAACGAGCTCGAAGCTGCACTGCGGTTACGATCCGGTGCGACAATGGTCACAGTGGCAAATTTGCGTAATGCCGCCGCCATGGTTTGAATTCCCTCGGCATGGATCCCGTCATCGTTACTTAACAAAATATGCATAATTGTCCTTGTTGTTAGGGGCTGTTATTCATGTTCAAGCTGCGCTACTTCACGCACCAGCGCCGTAGCATAACTGCCGCTGTCCAGATAAAACGATAAACGCAAGCCGTCTGCCACAAACTGCCACGTGAAATCTTGCGCCTGCGCCAACAATGCTCGGCGCGCATTTTGCAACCGCTCTTGCTGCATTAAAGCCAGCAATTCAGGGTGTTGCTCCACCACCGCTCGCTCACGTTCGGCGGCTTCGGCTTGGCTGTCCAGCGACTGTGAACCGACTAGCGCTGCGGTCAAGCCAAGATCACGTTGCTGCAAACGCAACTGTAACAACGGCAATTCCGCTGCCGTTGCCACAAACCAACTGTGTGAGCCTTGCAATTGCAGCACATCACCCTCTAACACCGTTGTCGTCAACTGATCTTCAATCCGCTGTGAAACCATTAAATTAAACAATTCACTGCGGGCGGCAGAGAGGTAAAAGCTACGCTTTTTACGGTCTTTAACCTGAATTTCACCTTGCGCCCAACGCAGTGCCTGAGTCAAATTATGCCCGTCGCGTCCGAAGCGTTGCTCCATAAAATAGTTGGGAAAACCGCACTTTTCAATTTGTTGTAAACGCTGAATCAAATCGGCACTTTGCTGCAAATCGCGCAATAAAATCTCAAAACGGTTGCCTTGTAAGCTGCCGATGCGGATTTTGCGATTATGGCGGCTGACGTGCAAAATTTCAACGCCCTCCTCAACGCCCTCCAATGCAAACTGGCTGAAATCCGGTGTCGCCTTGTCCGGCAGATGCAGGCAAAACCACTGTTCAGTGACTGCATGGCGATCTTTCAAGCCGGCATAACTCATGTTTTTGGCGGAGATACCGGCAAATGCCGCCAGTTTCTCGCCAACAAACAAGGTATTGGCATTGGTTTTACGCACCTTTAAGGCAACAAATTCGCCTTCGCCACTGATGGCGTAGCCCAGCTCTTCTTTCACGATAAAATCGCTGAATTCAACTTTTAAGCGGGCGGTTTGTTGTGGTTTACCGTATAAATATTGCAGTTCTGACATCAGCTATCCTTAAGCAGCAGTGCTACCGCTTCACAGGCAATACCTTCGCCACGCCCGGTGAAACCCAGCTTTTCCGTGGTGGTTGCCTTCACATTGACTTGTTGCACATCACAGCCCAAATCTTCGGCAATGCAAGCGCGCATCGCGTCAATATGTGGTCGCATTTTCGGCGCTTGCGCAATAATGGTGACATCCACATTGCCCACTCTATAGCCTTGCAACCGCACTTGGCGATAGGCTTCACGCAATAAGCCACGGCTGTCAGCACCTTGATATGCCATATCGGTATCGGGGAATAATTTACCGATGTCGCCCAACGCCACTGCCCCCAGCAAAGCGTCGGTCAAAGCGTGTAGTGCTACATCACCGTCCGAATGTGCCAACAACCCCTTTTCATAGGGAATTGCCACGCCGCCAATAATTATCGGCCCTGCGCCGCCGAAAGCGTGCACATCAAAACCATGTCCTATGCGTATCATTTGCCGTTTCTCCGTTGTAAATAAAATTCCGCCAAGGCCAGATCCTCCGGTCGGGTGATTTTCAAATTATCCGAGCGCCCTGACACCAAGTGCGGTCGATAGCCCAACAGCTCCATCGCCGAAGCTTCATCCGTCAGGATCAAATCCTGTTCAAACGCATGGGCATAGGCTGTTGCCAGTAATTCGGTAGGGAAGAATTGCGGGGTTAAGGCGTGCCACAATTGCGAGCGATCTTCAGTGGCTTGAATCTGTTGTGCGCTATCGGCACGCTTAATCGTATCAGTTGCCGGATACGCTAAAATAGCCCCGTTTAGATCGTCAATTTGCAGCAATTTATCCAAATCGTGATGGGTCAAACAAGGACGTGCCGCATCATGCACCAGCACCCAACTCTCGCTCCCCCCGATTTCAACCGCACTTTGCAACGCAGCAAACACCGACGCCGCACGGGTTTCACCACCGTGTACAATCTGAATTTGCGGATGTTGCGCTAAACCCAATTGCCCGATGCAGGGGTCATCTTGCGCCACCGACAAAATCACTTTTTCAATCGGCGCATAACTCAACAACACGTCCAAGGTGTGTTGCAAAATCGGTTTGCCGTTCAGCAATAAATACTGCTTGGGTTTATCCTGCTGCATCCGACTGCCGACACCCGCCGCCGGCACGATGGCAATAATATTACGCGCCACCATTATTGATATTCGTCCGCTTTCATCAAACGGTAGAAAACCTCATTGGATTTAACCATGTCGTGTTCCAGGCGGGCACGTTCTTCTACTGCCGCTACACCCTCTTTCAAATCTTTGATTTCTGCCATAATCAATTGATTACGCTGCGCCAACAGGGTGTTTTCCGCCGATCGTTGTTCAATTTCCTGCTGCACCGCCTGATAATCACGGTAGCCGTTTTTGCCGAACCAAAAGCTGTATTGAAACAGCAGCAGCAGACCACCAAGGATAATGATCAATACCCGCATACTTGCCTTTCCTGTTTGAGTGAAAATGGGGATAGTTTACCTTGAAATTCGCCAAAAGTGGAACGCTAAACAGCATTTCGCTAAAGAGGATTGTTCCAATATTCTTGCCACTCACTATGTTTACATTTGATAGCGCAACAATCAACAGGCTAAATGCTATGTATTCCACAGATTTAATTCAGAAAAAAACAAATAAAACAATAAGTTAATATACATAAACTTAATCATAGAAGGGAAAATATGTGAACAAGATCATTGAAGTGATAATTAATATCAATAATAATAAATCTGCTTCTTAAGCAATAGGCTGACTTTATCATAGGAAGATAATTTTAGCTTAGGGTAAAACTAACCAGTTTGTTTTCGATAAGTTATTAAAGCCATCTAATTCTGTAGGAATACAATTATGAAAGAACTTAATACTTATGAATTAAATATTGTTAATGGTGGTACAGGTAGCCATTCTGTAAATTATTCAGCATCTAAGAATAACAAAGGTTCTGAATCTATTTCAGGAAACTATTCATATGAAAATGGTAACTTTAATTCAAAGACAGAAATATCTCACTCACGTGATCGAGAAGGAAATAAGGATAGTAGTATTACTATTTCAGGTGGCTATCGTTGGTAGCCTATTAATCAAATAAAGCCTGGTTTATGATCTTGGCTTTATTTTAGATAACAAGTGAGTATGGTATGAAACTTTTAATCAAATTATTCTGTCTACTAGTTATATTCCCTATAGTGTCAAAAGCAAATGACAAGTTAATATATAGCTCTGATTTTAAAAATAAATATTATTTATATGATGTATATATTAATCAAAAAAAATACCGCTTTATGCTTGATACAGGAAGTAGCTTAACAGTTTTAGATAATAAAATCGCTGACAAAGTAAGCAAAAGAATTACAGAGAAAGAATATTATTTACCAGTAACTCAACTAGTATCTTCAAATAAGAATAGTACTAATGATATACTATTCTATCATAGTCCAACAATGTTTTTTGGGCAAGAGCAAATTTATACCAGTAAAATTATTGCATTAGATCTTAGCCATCTTAAAGAAACTATCGGAGAACAAATTGATGGTATTTTAGGTATTGACGTTTTTAACCAGTTTATTTGGGAGGTGGATAATTCCAATGGCAAGTTAAATATTTATAAAGATAAGAAGATTAAGGGAAATTATAAAAATGTTATTAACTATAGAGAGGATGACTATCCTTATTTTAAATTATATAAAAAGAATAAGTCTAAAGATCAGAATAAAGAATGGATTACATTACATTTTGCATTAGATACGGGGGCAGCCACCTCATCTCTTGACCCTATTATCAAAAATTATATGATAGTAAATAACTATAACAATAAAAACTTAGGAAGAAATTCAGTTGATTTTATGAATAAAATAGAATCTTCTAACTTAGTTTTTATAGAAGATTTGGAATTTGGTGATGAGCCGCCAATTAAAAGGATGAACTTCACTTATAATAAGATAAATAAAAATCTATTAGGCCTCGATTTCCTTAAGCGATTTGATAGATTTATATTTTATCCTTTTCAGCAAAAATTTTATTATAATGAAATGTCATTTAATCCTGATCCAGAACCACTACGAATGATTGGTGTTAGAAATAATAATGGATCAATTGAACTCGTATATAATGACCAGATTTATTTAAACTCTTTTGGTTTAGAAAATGGCGATATTATTCAGTTAATCAACAATAAGAAATATACATCTAAAGAAATCCATTTAGTTAGAGAAATCCTTGCTTTATCTAAAGATGTTCATTTAAAATTAAAGCGTGGGAATAAAATATTATTTCGTTTTTTACAATAAATACTATAATAATATGTTTAGAAAGAATGCGTTAGAATATTATCATAGCTCAAACTGGAATACGAGAGTGCTTTTACTCTCTCGTATTCCGGCTTGGTTTTATATAGCCATATCAATATTTTTGCTATCTTTTTTTATTTTATATCTCTTATTTGGCTATTATACACGCCGCCTTGATATTCAGGGAGAATTAATTCTTTTACCCCATTCAGTTGTATTAAACTCACCTAAAGCAGGTTATATAAATGAAGCGATGGTAAGCACTGGTGATTTAGTTAGTAAAGATCAACCACTAGTAAAAATAAAACTAGAACGAATAATTGAAAATGGTGATGTTGGTATTAACTCAGCTCACTCAATTTCCTCTCAATTAAAACAAATAGATAGTATTATTTTTAGTTTAGAAAAAAGCAAAAAAATAACATTAGCTAATATTCAGAATCAAATTATACAAAATAAAAAAATTTTACTTGATATAGAAAACCCAATTAAAGAAATTGAGAAAAATATTGATGATATTTATGCATTAGTAACCTCTTATCGTAAACTCCATAAGAAAGGCATTGCAAGCTAAACTTATACAACAAAAAATAATAATTTCAAATTTAGATAGTGAAATGATCACGCAAGCTAACCAGTTTGATTCAGAAATATTAAAATATCATATTCAAAAAGATGAATTAAATATAAAGCTGATGGAGATTAAGTCTATTACTGAAATCATTATCAATTCACCTATAAATGGTCGGGTTGAAGCTATCCATATTACATCAGGACAGAGTATCCATGAGAATAGCCCTTTATTACAGATCAGCCCGT
>VDHG01000068.1 GCA_006228005.1 Testudinibacter crocodili | reverse complement strand
ATAAGATTCGTTCTTCCCGCCGACGATGCCGGCAAAAGGCTGGTAGGCACTGCTACAGCCGCTTAAACTTAGCCCCAGCAGGATGCCGCACGATGCAAGCATGGTTTTATTCATAATCGCTCCTTGGTGTTGGGTGATGGCTTTTTAACTTTACGCTAGACTACCACTGATGGCGCAAGTTTGTAACTTGTGAATAACCATTTTTAGATTTACTGATAAACTGAAGTTACGCGTGTCCTTGCTAAAGGCTGCCTGAAACTGAACAACAGCCGTTTTTTAAAACAATCCGTTACACTTGATTTTTTCTTATCAATGGATTGCCGAACGCCCTTATGGCGTGCATAGCCCAAGTTCGGCAATAACGGCTGTCCATTTCAGGCAGCCTTTGGTAGCAGGTGCGTAACTTCAGTTATAAATCAAATGTAAAAAAGCACAAGTTGCAAACTTGCGCCGTCGGGGGTATTTATAATCTTTGAACTGTTGACGTTGCTGAGGTTGCTGACCCCAAAGGTTGCAGACTGTTTTTTTTGCGGTGTATTGTTTTGCTCCGCCATTGCTGTGCCCTTTCAAATAAATCATTGCCGGAATTACCGATCACGATATAGACCCGCGTCTTTAAGGTTTTGGATATACTGCGGCATACCCACTTTATTAACCTCTTCGATATACTGCGGCAAAATCACTTGCGGGATATTCTTCCGCTCCAAACGCACCTCGTCCATCCGCGCTTTATGCTTGCGGTAATCCGCCATCGATTTCACCACCGGGCGCTTGGAACACAGCTTGAGGCTTTTATCCATCAACTCAAAATCCCGCTTGATCAGTTTATCCTCGTCGGAGGTGCCGTAATCAATAAACAACTGGTTGCAGGCCAGGAAATGAACCGTGATGTTGGATCCTTTACCTAAGTTCGTGCCGATATTTGGCGGTGGCGGCGGCAGGGGGACGATGGCGGTGTAGCTTTCGTTATATTGTTCTATAATCCTGAGTTCTTCCTGATTTAGCCCCCCTTTTTCCCAGCTCGGATTCCATTGGGAATATGGAGTGATACGCCAGTGCACCCTTACCGTCAAGCCCGGCCGCCAGGTGGCAGGGATTGTCATGCCCCCGCAAGTAGAGCCGCCGCCCCAGCGCCGTTTGCCCACTTGGTCTAAGGCCACACCGCTGGTATTGGGGATGCAGCCGCCATTCACATTGCCGCCCGATACACTTTCATAAGTGTAAACCAAGGCCTCTACCGGGGTAAAATAAGATTCGTTCTTCCCGCCGACGATGCCGACAAAAGGCTGGTAGGCACTGCTACAGCCGCTTAAACTTAGCCCCAGCAGGATGCTGCACGACGCAAGCATGGTTTTATTCATGATGATGGCTCCTTGGTGTTGAGTGATGGCTTTTTAACTTTACGCTAGACTACCACTGATGGCGCAAGTTTGTAACTTGTGAATAACCATTTTTAGATTTACTGATAAACTGAAGTTACGCGTGTCCTTGCTAAAGGCTGCCTGAAACTGAACAACAGCCGTTTTTTAAAACAATCCGTTACACTTGATTTTTTCTTATCAATGGATTGCCGAACGCCCTTATGGCGTGC
>VDHG01000067.1 GCA_006228005.1 Testudinibacter crocodili | reverse complement strand
TTTGAGCTATAGACCCTAAACTCAGACCGCACTTTGGATATAAAAAAACCGAGCATTAACTCGGTTTTTTCACAATGTCAATCAGCTTATTTTTTTAGTTTCAAGATAACGGTTTCACCCAATACAACCGTACCACTCGATTTCTCAATGCTGCTGATTTCATCCATATTCGAAATAACAACCGGCGTTAATACTGATTTGGCTTTTGCTTCCAACAGGGCTAAATCAAACTCAATAATAGTGTCGCCTTTTTTCACTTCCTGACCTTCTTCCGCAATACGGACAAATCCTTCGCCTTTAAGCTCAACAGTATCGATACCAAAGTGAACAAACAATTCAACACCGTCTCTGGACTCCATTGAAAATGCGTGGTTGGTTTCAAAAATTTTACCAATCACCCCATCAATCGGCGCAACAATCTTATTTCCAATTGGACGAATAGCAATACCGTCACCTACGATTTTTTCAGAAAAAACAACATCCGGTACATCTTCGATATTGACAATTTCACCAGACAACGGCGCATAAATTTCAACCTCAGCCCCTTTATTGTCTTTTGAACCGAATAGTTTATCAAATAAACCCATTTTACATTCTCCTCATTAAATCCATCAAAACAACAGTATTATGTTACCCGAAATTTCTTAATTTGTATCTAGTTTAAGCCATTTTCGGTTAAAAAAGCAGAAACTTTTGCTTCGATGTCTGCCGCGGTCGGCTGTTCCAGTACTTCTTCAGCCAAACGTTGCACATCTTTAAAATTGACGCTACGAATCAATTTTTTGATTCTTGGCACTGAAATTGCACTCATGCTAAACTCGTCAAGTCCCATACCAAGCAGCAGCAATGTTGCATTTTCGTCCCCGGCAAGCTCACCACACATACCGGTCCATTTGCCTTCCGCATGAGAAGCATCAATAACTTGTTTAATCAAATTCAATACTGATGGCGTCATTGGATTGTATAGATGGGAGATCAACTCATTACCACGATCAACCGCTAAGGTGTACTGAGTTAAATCATTAGTACCAATACTGAAGAAATCGACTTCTTTTGCCAAGAACTTAGCATTGACGGCTGCCGATGGTGTTTCGACCATCACCCCGATTTGAATATTTTCATCAAATGCTTTGCCTTCGTTGCGCAACTCTTGTTTTAGCTCTGCCACCACCGCTTTTAAGATTCTGATTTCTTCCACTGAAATAATCATCGGGAACATCACGGCTAATTGACCAAAAGCCGAGGCACGCAAAACCGCTCTTAATTGTGCGTTCAGAATCTCACGTTTATCCAAAGCAATCCGGATTGCACGCCAGCCCAAGAATGGATTCATCTCTTTTGGTAAATTGAGGTAAGGCAGCTCTTTATCACCACCAATATCCATAGTGCGTAACACGACTAATTTACCTTCCATCGCTTCCACGACTTCTTTATAAGCATGAAATTGCTCTTCTTCACTTGGCAGTTGATCGCGATCCATGAATAGGAATTCTGTGCGGTATAGCCCGACACCTTCGGCACCGTTACGGTGAGCACCGTCAATATCACGAATGGTACCAATATTTGCGCAAACTTCTACCCGATGCTCATCTAATGTCAACGCCGGCAAATCTTTCAATTTTGCCAATTCGGTTTTTTCTGCGGCAAGTTGTTGTTGTAAATTTTTTACATTTTCCAGCTCGTTTTGCGTAGGGTTAACCAGTACTTGGTTATTCACCGCATCTAAAATCAACATATCGCCACTGACAATGGACTTGGTGGCAATATTGGTGCCTACAATCGCTGGAAGCTCTAATGAGCGAGCCATAATCGAAGTATGTGAAGTCCGACCACCGATATCAGTGATGAAACCCAACACTTTATCCAAGTTCAGCTGTGCGGTTTCAGACGGCGTCAAATCATTGGCAACTAAGATAACTTCTTGATTGATTTCACCTAAATCGATAATATGCATACCTAAAATATTTTTTATCAAGCGGTTACCGATATCACGAATATCGCCGGCCCGCTCTTTTAAATACTCATCATCAATTTCTGCCAACATCGAAACCTGTTGATCAATCACGCTACTTGCCGCAAAATCAGCCGTCATTTGTTCATCACGAATCAACGCAATAATCTCTTCTTCCAGCTCTTCATCTTCCAGAATCATCAAATGACCGTCAAAAATAGCGCCTTTTTCTTCGCCGAGTGTTCTGGTCGCTTTCTCTTTAATTGCCGTCAACTGTTCTACCGCACTTTCGCGACCGGTATAAAAGCGCTGAATTTCAGCGTCGATTTGAGATTCAGCAATGGATTTTGTATTTAACACAATTTCTTCTTCTTTTAAAACCAACGCCTTTCCGAAGACAATCCCTGGTGAAGCCAAAATACCTGAAATCATAATAAAACCTTTTCTTGGATAAAATTACCGAAGCGAATAGCCAACTATTCGCTGTTCATATTACGTTTGATTGCAGCCATGCGTTTTCACCGAGTTATACGGTGAAAGATCAAATAGTTTCTTATTCTAAGGTTGGAATCAATGCAACTAAATGTTCAACCGCTTTCTCTTCATCTTCCCCTTCAGCGCTGATGGTGATCACCGTGCCTTGCACCAGTCCCAGGGTTTGCAGTTTAAACAAGCTTTTTGCGCTTGAACTTTTGCCATTAGAAGTTACGGTAATATCCGAAGCAAAAGCTTTGGCTTCTTTAACAAATTGAGCAGCTGGACGAGTATGCAGGCCATTTGGAGCTGTGATGGTAACTTCTTTTGAGTACATAGTGATTTCCTTATAGAGATGAATAACATTGAATATAAATCAACATGTTGGTAACAATTACAAGTAGCGTACAAAAATACCTACCGAATATCACCAGTATTACAATTTTTTCATAATTATTTTACTGATTAAAATAATTAGTGGGGTTAGTATCAATATTCCACTTAAATAATCAAGCCATAACTGGAAAAAATATGAGTTATCGCACATTTTTTATTAAAATAAGTTCAAAAAACGAACAATTTTTACATTTTATAAACGAATTTAAACGCTATTTTAACGCCCTTTCTCGCCGTTAGAAACCGAACTCAAACCGCTAATTTGTCACAAAATGCCGCCCGGCCTTATTCTCGTCCAGCGCCACAATCAGACGGTGGTAATTCTCAAAGCGTAGCGGATGGATCTTCCCCTGCTCGACGGCTTGTTGCAGCACGCATCCTGGATCGTCCAAGTGCTTACAATCGCGAAATTTGCAGCCGCCCAAATAGGGCTGAAACTCACGATATCCGTTGGTGATGGTATTACTATCTAAGTGCCATACGCCAAATTCACGAATACCCGGGGAATCAATCACCTCGCCACCGCACTTTAAACGAATCAAACGCGAAACCGTAGTGGTATGTTGTCCCAAACCGGAATTTTCACTCACCGCACCGATTTGTAACCCTAATTGCGGTTCCAAATAGTTCAATAAACTGGATTTTCCGACACCGGATTGCCCGACAAAAATAGTACACCCTTGACTCACTAATTCAGTAAATTGTGCCATATTCTCACCTGACTGTGTTGACAACATCAACACCTTATAGCCAATATTACGATAGATATCAAAAAGTTGCTCAACCTCTTGTCGCTCATTTTTCTCGCATAAATCTACTTTATTCAACACCAGAATCGGTTCGATGCCCAAACTTTCACAAACCACCAAATAACGGTCAATGATATTGCTGGAAAAGTGCGGTAACATTGCTGACACAATAAAAATTTTATCAATATTAGCGGCAATCAATTTAATGCCATCATAATAATCCGGCCGCGACAGCACATTTTTACGTGGCTGCACCGCCTCCACCACGCCGCTAATGCCTTGTAGCTGCTGATGCCCTGCACGCCACAACACATAGTCACCAACCACTAAATTACTGACGGTACGACGTAGATTACAGCGAAAAACCTCATGATTATGACCTTCAATATCCGCATGCAGCGCATAACGTGAGATCACACGCCCTTGTTGAATCTCCCCCAGCATTTCATCTTGCCATTCCACGCTATCTCGTTTTTCTTTTTTACGCTGTTGGTAATCATTCAACGTTTTCTGCTTGTTGGATTGGATCCTGCGTTTCTGGTTTTTGGTTAGCTTTTGTTTACTCAAAAAATTCATTACCCCTGATTATTTTTACGCTAGAATAGCGCCTGAATTTGAATCATTAGGATACCTTATATTATGCAATTAGATAAACAAAATCTGATTTGGATCGATTTGGAGATGACCGGATTAGATCCTGGAAAAGAGCGGATCATTGAAATCGCCACCATTATCACCGATAAGGATTTGAATATCCTCGCCGAAGGGCCGGTACTGGCAATCCATCAGTCCGAGCAACAGCTCGCAGCGATGAGTGACTGGTGCGTCAAAACCCACACCGCCAACGGTTTGGTACAACGAGTGAAAGAGAGCAAACTGACCGAACGTACTGCCGAGTTACACACCTTGGACTTTTTAAAAAAATGGGTGCCAAAACACTGTTCACCGATTTGTGGCAACAGCGTAGCGCAAGACAAACGTTTTTTATTTAACTATATGCCTGAATTAGCAGATTATTTTCATTACCGCTATTTAGATGTCAGCACACTCAAAGAACTTGCCGCACGTTGGAAACCTAGTGTTTTAGACGGGTTTAAAAAACAAAATACCCATCTGGCACTAGACGATATTCGTGAATCCATCGCCGAACTAGCGTACTATCGGCAGCACTTTATCAATTTAGAATAATCTCTCTTTTGCTCACAAAATAATCTAATTTTATTTTGTGAGCCAGTTCTCATTGCTGTTATTTTCATCGTGACAAAAGCGCTTTTCTGTGAATACTCAATAACTGATTTTTCGTAATTTTCACCACTTATTTTGGGAAATAAATATGAAAATCTTAACCTTCACGTTAAAGACTTGGTTTAATCAAGATCACAAACTTGCCTACCCGTTTCCATAACTGCGATTCGGATAAATATCCTTTTCTCTCCAGCATACGCCAAGATTGATTTGGCGCCATTGCACTTCCTTTATTTGTTAACTCAACAAATAACGGCTTACTTTATTCTAAAAAAGGATCGTTATTATGAATCATTTTAAACATTTACCTGAACCGTTTCGTATCCGTGTGATTGAACCGGTGAAAACCACCAGTCGCGAATACCGCGAACAAGCGATTTTAAATGCCGGTATGAACCCGTTTTTATTGGACAGCGAAGATATTTTTATTGATTTATTGACCGATAGCGGCACCGGCGCCATCACGCAAAATATGCAAGCAGCCATGCTGCGCGGCGACGAAGCCTATAGCGGCAGTCGCAGTTACCACACACTAGCCGCCACCGTTAAACAGATTTTTGGTTATCAGCATACGATTCCTACCCACCAAGGACGTGGCGCCGAACAGCTTTATATTCCGGTGCTGATCCGTAAAAGAGAGCGTGAAAAGGGCGGTAAGCCGGATAACATGGTGGCGCTCTCCAATTATTTTTTCGACACCACGCAAGGTCATACCCAGATCAACCGCTGTGTTGCGAGGAACATTTATTGTGCCAATGCGTTTAATACTGATGTTTATGAAGATTTTAAAGGCAATTTTGACCTTGCCAAACTGGAGCAAGCAATTATCGAAATCGGTGCCGAAAATGTTCCCTATATTGTCAGCACCATCACCTGCAACTCTGCCGGCGGACAGCCGGTGTCACTCGCTAACTTGAAAGGCGCCTATGAAATTGCGCAAAAATATCAGATTCCGGTGGTGATGGACTCCGCTCGTTTTGCTGAAAACGCCTATTTTATTCAACAGCGTGAAGCCGCTTATACCGATTGGAGCATAGAACAGATCACCTACGAGTCTTATAAATATGCTGATATTCTGGCAATGTCTGCCAAAAAAGATGCGATGGTACAAATCGGCGGCTTGCTGTGTTTCAAAGACGACAGCCTACTAGATGTCTATACCGAATGCCGCACGCTATGCGTGCTGCAAGAAGGGTTTCCGACTTACGGTGGTTTGGAAGGTGGCGCCATGGAGCGGCTTGCTGTCGGCTTGGTGGATGGTATGCGCCAAGACTGGCTCGCCTATCGAATCCAACAAGTGCAATATCTGGTGGAGGGCTTACAAGCCGCCGGCATTTATTGTCAGCAAGCCGGTGGACACGCTGCCTTTGTCGATGCCGGAAAATTGTTACCGCATATTCCTACGGAGCAATTCCCCGCCCATGCTTTAGCATGTGAACTGTATAAAACTGCTGGCATAAGAGCCGTAGAAATCGGCTCACTCTTGCTGGGACGCGATCCGCAAACCGGTAAGCAGCACCCTTGTCCGGCGGAGCTGCTGCGGCTGACGATTCCTCGAGCAACCTACACCCAAACACATATGGATTTTATTATTGAAGCATTTCAAAAAATAAAAGAAAATATCCATAATATTAAAGGGTTAGAATTTGTGTATGAGCCATCGATTCTGCGGCACTTTACCGCACGGCTAAAAGAGGTTGATTGAACCGATTGATTGATAACCTGTTTTATTCGATAAAGTGCGGTCAGCGCAACAATCAGACCGCACTTTCACCCGATTCTTGCGTTTATGGAGTGTTACACATGAAAAAACAACCTTCTTTAATCGGCGGTTCTTGTGTTATTGCCAGCGTTTGTGTCGGTGCCGGCATGCTGGGCTTACCCAGCGCTGGCGCTGGCGCTTGGACAATTTGGTCATTAATCGCAATTACCCTGACCATGTTAGTCATGACAGTATCCGGCTGGCTGCTGCTAGAAGCCTTTAAGCACTATGATATCCGAGCCTCTTTTGACAGCGCCACCCGTGATTTATTAGGCAAAGAGATTAATTTTATCAATAATTTAGCAGTATATTTTGTCGGCTGCATTTTACTTTATGCCTACACCACCTCCTCCGGTCTAATCATCGCACAACTACTGGATATTTCCTCCAATATAGCTGCGGTTTTATTCGTGCTCATCTTCTCAGCTTTTGTGTGGTATTCCACCAAAGCTGTCAGCCGAATTTCGGTTGTGTTAATCGCATTTATGATTCTCAGCTTCATTTTTAGCATTTCCGGTATGTCACTGCATATTGACCTCAATATCTTGTTTGACCGCAACAGCCACGACAGCGACTACGCCCGTTATCTGATGGTATTGCTACCAGTCGCACTGACCTCGTTTGGTTACCACCACTCGGTTGCCTCAATGCGGATTTATTATGGCGAAGAGCGAAAAGCACAAAAAGCGATTATAGGCGGCACGCTAATCGCACTCGGATTTTATGCCCTTTGGCTGCTCAGCATTTTTGGCAATTTACCGCGCGATCAGTTTGCGCCGGTGATCGCACAAGGCGGCAACGTCGATGCTTTGTTAAACGCCCTAAGTGCGGTCATCGACTCGCAACAAGTCAGCCACGCAATCCATGCGTTCTCGATGGCGGCAATTCTCTCCTCATTTATCGGTGTCGGTCTGGGACTATTCGATTTCTTGGCAGATTTTTTCAAATTCGACAACAGCCGCAAAGGACGAAGCAAAACTTGGCTACTGACCTTTCTGCCGCCATTGGTCATGTCATTACTCTTCCCGTTCGGATTTGTGATGGTCATCGGCTATGCCGGCGCTGTTGCAACCATTTGGACTTGCATGACACCGGCACTGCTCGCCAGAAAATCGCGCCAGTTACATCCTGAAGACAGCGGTTTCAAGGTAAAAGGTGGCGATGCCACTATCTATTTGGTGATGTTATTCGGGCTATTGGTCGCAGTGTTCCATATTTTGGCGATGCTTGGCAAATTACCGAATTACCTCGGATAATGTCCTATAATCGTTTTGAATTATCAAACATCAACAGAGCCTAATAAGGCATTTTACTCTCACTCACGTTTTGTCGAGTAAAGTGCCTTAATTTCCATCAATCAAAAACTTTTTTTAAATTTAGGCTTGCAGGCAAATTATTTTTTTGTATAATGCACCCCACTGATAACGTCAGTACCTATCTTAAATGCGGGAATAGCTCAGTTGGTAGAGCACAACCTTGCCAAGGTTGGGGTCGCGAGTTCGAGTCTCGTTTCCCGCTCCAAATTTTCAAATAATGTTTATTCTACACTATCCATTTTAAGTACTGCTCACGATAAAAGTGCGGTTTTGATCGTGCATTACTGCTCAAATTCCTCTATGATTAGTGTTCCGATTCACCACTTATTTATTAATATTCATTATCCGCTATGCCGTTATTGCACAACCCAACTTACACCACCCAATTCAACAATGAAGCGCAGTTGCTTGAGTTTGCCGCACATTTAAGCCATTTGCTTACAGAATTACACGCACTAGAACAAAAGAGCGGTTTCGTTGTCTATTTATATGGCGATCTGGGTGCAGGGAAAACCACCTTCAGCCGTGGTATGATTCAGGCAATGGGACACAGCGGCAATGTAAAAAGCCCGACCTATACCTTAGTGGAAGAGTATCATTTGGCAACAGCAGCCATCTACCATTTCGATCTTTATCGTTTGGCAGATCCCGAGGAACTAGAGTTTATGGGCATTCGTGATTACTTCCAATCCGGTTCGTTACTGTTGTTGGAATGGCCGGATAAAGGAAGTGGCATGATCCCAGCAGCCGATCTCAGCCTGCGCCTGAGTTATCTGGCACAAGGACGCGAATTATCTCTGACTGCACACAGCGCTATTGCGCAACAAATTATTTGCCAACTGCCGTAAAACTACGGAAAATAGACGGCTTGACTATAAAACGACCTGACGAAAGATCATAGAATGAAAAAAACCGCTTTATTTTTAACCTACCTTTTAACATTATTATTGGGTTTAATCAGTTTTGCCGCCAATGCCGGCACGTTGACCTCAATTGAGGTCAAAAATGCGGCTAAAAGTACCAAGATCGAATTTTCTTTCTCGTTGGCAACCAAATACAGCTATTTCACACTGCAAAATCCGGAACGTTTAGTCATCGATTTTGCCAACAGCCAAAGTCATGCCAATCTACTGCCGAAAAAAATCAGCGGCAGTGTTGCCACCAATTTGCGCACCAGCAAGCCACCACGCTCGTCCACCCTGCGGGTGGTGTTGGAGCTTAGCCAAAAAAGCAATTTCAAATTTCAAAATAACGGTAAAAAAATCATCCTGTCACTGGATAATCCAGCCAGCAAAACCGCAACTGCGTCACCTAATAAAGCGACAGACAAATCGCCGAGCACTAAAGCAGAAAATAAAAATCCCAGCAGCAGTAACAATAAGCCCGTCCGCAGTTCTGCTTCACGCAGCGGAGTCTTTGTTATTGCTATTGATGCCGGACACGGCGGGAAAGATCCGGGCGCAATTGGCACCGGTCTAGGGCTACGTGAAAAAAATGTCACTTTACAAATTGCGAAAGAGTTAAAAACGTTACTCGATAAAGATGCTCGTTTTAGAAGTGTATTGACCCGCACCGGCGACTATTACATTTCAGTGCCTGACCGTTCTGAAATTGCACGTAAAAATAAAGCGAATTATTTGATTTCAATCCATGCCGACTCCAACGGTTCCTCCTCACTGCGCGGTGCTTCGGTTTGGGTGTTGTCAAACAAGCGTGCCAGCAGCGAAATGGGACGCTGGTTGGAAGATCACGAAAAACAATCAGAACTGCTCGGCGGCGCCGGTAATGTGCTGGCTTCTCATGACGAGAAATACTTGAACCAAACCGTATTGGATCTGCAATTCGGGCATTCACAACGGGCTGGTTACCAACTGGGTCAATCCATTTTGAAACGTTTCGGACGTTTTGCCAAATTGAGTAAAAATGTACCACAACATGCGAGCCTCGGCGTGTTGCGCTCACCGGATATTCCTTCGGTGTTGGTCGAAACCGGTTTTTTATCCAACCATGAAGAAGAGAATAAATTAGCGACTCCGGCTTATCGTCGCCAGATCGCCAACGCCATCTATCTCGGTCTGATCGACTATTACAACAGCAGTGGCGAAGCGGTCAGCAACAAAAGCAGCAGTAGCGCCAGCAACAGCAAAAGTGCGGTCAGCAACAACACGCCGGCTTACCACACCGTAAAAAACAACGAAACGCTGGGTGCAATTTCGATCAAGTACAATATCAAATTGCGTGAGTTGCGCCGTCTAAACAATTTAAATAACGATAATGTGCGTGTCGGGCAAAAAATTAAACTGCGCGACTAAACCAAAAAGAGTGAGATAGCCATGCCGATTCAAATTCTTTCGCCACAACTAACCAATCAGATCGCCGCCGGTGAAGTGGTAGAGCGTCCAGCTTCAGTAGTGAAAGAGCTGGTTGAAAACAGCTTGGATGCCGGTGCCGACGAGATTTACATCGAAATTGAAAATGGCGGCGCCGGGCTGATCCGTATTCGTGACAATGGTTTTGGGATTCCGAAAGCAGAATTGGGATTGGCACTATCTCGTCACGCCACCAGTAAGATCAGTACGTTAGAAGATCTGGAGGCCATTTTAAGTTTAGGTTTTCGCGGTGAGGCCCTCGCTAGCATCAGTTCGGTCTCGCGCTTGACCCTGACCTCTCGCCCACCGCAACAAGCGGAAGCCTGGCAGGTTTTTGCGCAAGGCAGGGATATGGAAACCACCGTGCAGCCTGCGGCACACCCTGTCGGCACCACCGTCAATGTTGCCAATCTGTTTTTTAATACACCGGCACGCCGCAAATTCCTCCGCACCGAAAAAACTGAATTTAATCATATCGACGAAGTGATCCGTCGGATTGCGCTGGTAAAACCACAAACTGCATTTACCCTGAGCCACAACGGCAAAGTGGTACGCCACTATCGCAAGGCAACCGATCAACAACAAAAAATTAAACGCCTAGCGGCAATTTGCGGGCAGGATTTCGTTAATCACGCCTTGCAAATTGATTGGCGTCATAATGATCTGCATCTTTATGGTTGGGTGGCAGACAGTGGTTTTTTGCGTCCGCAAAATGATCTGAATTACAGCTATGTCAACGGTCGCATGATGCGTGATAAAACCATCAACCACGCAGTACGCCTTGCCTACGGAGAACAGATTCAAACAGAAGCCTACCCGGCATTTGTGCTGTTTATCGACTTGGATCCGTCGCAAGTGGATGTCAATGTGCACCCGGCAAAACACGAAGTGCGGTTTCACCAAAACCGTCTGGTACACGATTTTATTCATCAAGGCGTATCGCATGCGCTCGCATCGGCAACCGAATTGGATTTTGCTGAACACACCAGTAGCCCGGCGACTAGCACCAATCGAGCCGCTGCCGGAGAAAATATTTTTGCTGCCGAAATGCAAAATAGTAAAAACGCAAATCTTGAAAAGCAGCAAATTGAAAAACAGCAAAGTGCGGTCGCAGAACCGACAGCCATATATATTCCTCGCGAGCAGCAAAAAGCAGCTATTCCGCCTTTTGAGCTCCACAAAACGCCTTATACCAAAGCATATGGAACAGCTTACCAAGCCTTATTACACAGCGAAAAACTAACCACTGAAACACGTTATAATCCCGTCGTTGATAAGCCGGAAACGCCACATTTGCGTTTGCTCACGTTATTAAATGCGGAGCAATTGATTCTATTACAGCAGCAGCAACAACTATACTTTGTTTCAGTCAAAGCATTACAACAGGCAAAACTTCGGCTGGCACTGACACAAAACGAAATTCAAACTCAACCGCTGCTGATTCCATTGGTGATTCACCTCAGCCCTGAACAGGCCCGACACTGGCAACAGCAACAACCGCACTTTGCCCACTGTGGTTTTGAAATCACTCAATATGGTGCAACAGAAAAAAGCCGCCTGACCCTTAGTGCGGTTCCTGTATTGTTACGCCGGCAAAACTTGCAAGCCTGTTTGGTGAGCCTATTGAATCAGCCACTTGACCGTTTTGAGGATTTTCTCAAAACATTAATGGACAGTCTCGATTTAACGCCGATGCAATCGCTGGCTGATGTCGCTAATGAACTTGCTACTGTCGAACAGCTGGCAACCAATCAAACGGAACAGATTAAACATTTGCTGCAGCCCCTCGATCTGCAACCTTATTTAACCAAGGAAAATCCGTGTGAATGACAGCAAAATCTCTGCCACCGATCATCCAAAACCGACGGCAATTTTTTTAATGGGTCCGACCGCTTCTGGCAAAACCGATCTGGCGATTCAATTGCGCCAACAACTGCCACTGGAAGTGATCAGTGTCGATTCCGCCTTGATTTATCGTGGCATGGATATTGGCACCGCAAAGCCTACGCCACAAGAGCTGGCACGAGCACCACACCGCTTAATTGATATTAAAGATCCAGCAGAAAGTTATTCCGCTGCCGATTTCCGTCACGACGCCTTGCGCGAAATGCAGCAAATTACTCAGCAAGGCAAAATACCGTTGTTGGTCGGTGGCACAATGCTGTATTACAAAGCCTTACGCGAAGGATTATCGCCATTGCCAGCGGCGGATGACAAAGTGCGGTCTAACATTGAACAAATTGCCAAACAACAAGGTTGGGCATATTTGCACCAACAACTGCAACAAGTGGATCCAGTTGCAGCGGCACGCATTCATCCCAATGATCCGCAGCGAATTAACCGTGCGTTGGAAGTGTATTATATCAGCGGCAAAAGCATGACCGAGTTGACCGAAACTGCCGGCGAAAAATTGCCTTATCGGATTTTGCAATTTGCTATCGCTCCGCAAGACCGGGCGGTATTGCACCAACGTATCGAACAACGTTTCCATAACATGATTGCGCAAGGGTTTGAGCAAGAAGTACAAAAGTTGTACCAGCGACAGGATCTCCATTTGGATTTACCCTCGATCCGCTGTGTCGGCTATCGCCAAATGTGGGAATATTTACGCGGTGATTACGATCAAAAAGAGATGATTTATCGTGGAATCTGCGCTACCCGTCAACTGGCAAAGCGGCAAATTACATGGCTGCGCGGTTGGAAATCTGAAATTCATTGGCTAGATAGCCTGAATATTTTACAGGCAAAACAAAAAATCATCCGGATTTTGCAAGAAACATCATCCCGTTAGCGCCTGCCTGATGACATTGTCAAATAAAATTGTTATATTGAAAGCAGGAGACAGACAAGACACCAAGCCGTCATTTCCTGTTCAACCTATTACGCTTGGTACACCATTATAAAAATTCACTATAACTACAAATATGAGGAATCCAACGATGGCAAAAGGACAATCCCTACAAGATCCTTACTTGAATTCACTACGCCGTGAGCGTATTCCCGTGTCGATTTATCTGGTCAACGGTATCAAATTGCAGGGACAAATCGAATCATTTGATCAGTTTGTTATCTTGTTAAAAAATACCGTCAGTCAAATGGTTTACAAACATGCGATTTCTACCGTCGTACCGGCTCGTTCGATTTCGCACCACAATAATTCGCAATCGTCTGCAACGGCGAATGACAATAAAGTCGAAAACGACGATAACCAATAGCCGTTGATGGACAAAACCATTTGATCGATAATGATAACAACAGCGCTCTCAGTGACAACAAACAGAGCGCTATTTTCGATTGTACCATCGGTGCAGCCAAAGGTGTTCGGGAGCAGTTGCTGGAAAACGAACGCGCCATTTTGGTGCATGTTTTTTTCTCACAGCAAAAAGATCTGGACAACATCGAAGAGTGTCGTCAATTGGCGGCGTCTGCCCAAGTCGATGTGGTCGAGGTACTCACTACTTCTCGCTCTGCGCCACAAGCCAAATACTATCTCGGCGAGGGCAAAGCAGAAGAAGTGGCAGAAGCGGTCAAACTGCATAATGCCGACATCGTGTTGGTCAACCATATTCTCAGTGCCGCACAAAACCGTAATTTAGAACGTTTATGCGGCTGTCGGGTAATTGACCGTACCACGTTGATTTTAGATATTTTCGCCCAACGAGCCCGTTCCCATGAAGGCAAATTACAAGTTGAACTGGCGCAACTGAAACACATTTCTACCCGTTTAATCCGCGGCTGGACCCATTTGGAACGGCAAAAGGGCGGCATTGGTTTACGTGGTCCCGGTGAAACCCAATTGGAAACTGACCGTCGCTTGATCAAAGTGCGGTTAAGCCAATTGCAGGCGAAACTGGCAAAGGTCACTCAGCAGCGCAATCTCAATCGTAGAACTCGGCAAAAAGCCGAAATCCCGACACTTTCACTGGTCGGTTACACTAACGCCGGCAAATCCACCTTATTCAATGCCCTGACCACTGCTGAAGTTTATGCTGCGGATCAACTGTTTGCTACACTCGATCCGACACTGCGCAAGCTGAATATCGACAATGTCGGCACCACTATTCTTGCTGATACCGTCGGTTTTATTCGCCATTTGCCACACGATTTGGTTGAAGCCTTTAAATCCACTCTGCAAGAAACCACCGAAGCAACGCTACTGTTGCATGTGATCGACGCCTCCGATGAACGACGCCAAGAGAACATTGAAGCGGTGAACTTGGTATTGGAAGAGATCGGTGCCGAAAACGTGCCGGTGCTGCTGGTGTTCAATAAAATTGATCAGTGTGAAAATGTACTACCGCATATCGAATATGACAATCAAAACAAACCAAGTGCGGTCTACCTTTCTGCCCAACATGGTGAAGGAATCGAGCTGCTATTGGAAGCGGTTCGGCAAAGACTTGAAAACCAAATCTTACGTTTACAATTGCTATTACCGATAACGGAAGGAAAAGTAAGACACCTATTTTATCAAAATCACTATATTCAAAGTGAAAATATTACTGAAAATGGTGAATTTTTCGTTACATTACAAGTTGATAGCAATAAATGGCAGCAACTTACCGCTCACTTTCCCGATTTAATAAACTATATTAAATAATTTTCTTTTGCTTTCATTTTCCAAATTCATTACACTCACGTCCAGTTAAAAATCACAATAAAAACGTTATCGCTATCACAAAAACAAGCTAAATTTTAGCCAAATCTGTGATTAGGTACACTTTTTATAAAAAAGCGCTTTACTTCATAAATGAAGCCATTCAAAATTGAATCGAAAGAAAACGAAAATATATTCGATTCTTTCGTAAGGGGTTGAAAATGACTAGTACTGTGGAAAGACGCTCACAAATTGTACAAATTGTGAATACTCAGGGCAGCATTCGAGTGGAAGCACTCGCACAGCTCTGCTCAGTATCCAGCGTTACTATTCGCAGTGATTTGAGTTATTTGGAAAAACAAGGCTATCTACTACGTTCACACGGCTTTGCTTTGCCTAATAACCGTATCATGCATGAATTATCCATAAAAGAGAAACGCAGCCAGCATGCTGATGTCAAAAGTTTAATCGGACAAGCTGCGGTGAAACAGATTCAAAACGGGCAATCGATTATTCTGGATTCCGGAACCACCACCAAAGAAATTGCTGCAAATATGCAGCATCTCAATGAAGTGGTCGTGATGACCAGCGGTTTGGATGTGGCGATGGAACTGGTGAGTGCCGATGGTGTTCAGGTTCGTATGCCCGGTGGGATCTTAAGAAAAAACGCACTCTCTTTTTCCGGAATTTCCGCAGAGAAAAGTTTAGAAAACTATTTTTTTGACAAAGTATTTTTAGGCGTAGACGGCTATGATTTAAAAGTCGGCATCACCACACATAACGAACAGGAAGCGAATTTGAATCGTCTGATGTGTGATATTTCGACACAAATCATCGTGGTGACTGACTCCAGTAAATTTGGCAAACGCAGCTTTCATGTGATTCGCGAGTTCAGCGGAATTGATATGCTGATTACCGACAGCGGTATTCCGCTGGAATATTTACAAGCGTTTCAGGCGCAAGGTGTAAACGTTATCTTGGCAGACATCGACTAACAAGCTGCAACCAGATACTTTCCTCAATAATATGTTTTCTTAATAGCATGGCTGGCCCCTTACCAGACACGACATCGACTTATGTCTAATCAGTTAAGGAGTTACCATGGAATATTTGGGTCTGAAAACAGAATTACTTGAACAAGCTCAAGCGTTTTGGACTGCAAAAGAGATCTGCCAGCAACCCGATTGTTGGCAACAAACAATGGCGCTGATCGACAGCCAGCGCCAAGCTATTGACCATTTTCTCGCACCGCTCTTTGAGAAAAAAGCGTTACGCATTATTTTGACCGGCGCCGGTACTTCCGCCTTTTCTGGTGAAGTGTTAGTGCCGTTTTTCAACCAATTGACCAAACATCACGCCGTAGCTATCGCCACCACTGATTTAGTCTCCAATCCTTATCAATATCTGGATGAAGAGCAACCCACATTACTGATTTCATTTGCACGCTCCGGCAACAGCCCGGAGAGCGCTGCGGCAGTGCAGTTGGTCAACCAAGTGGTGAAACACAGCTACCATTTAATTATCACCTGCAACCAAAACGGTAAACTATACCAAGATTATCATCGCTGCGAAAATGTCTATGCGTTAGCGTTGCCACCGCAAACCAATGACAATGGCTTTGCGATGACCTCCAGCTTCTCGTCGATGACGCTAGCCACTGCAATTATTTTCTTGCAACCGCACTTTGCCGCCGCGTTAGTTAAGCAAGTGATCGTCACCACAAGCCAGTTTATCCAACAGCAGCACAAACGGGTTAAAACAATTGCAGCACAAGAGGTTGAACGGATTGTTTATCTCGGCAGTGGTGGCTTCAAAGGTTTGGCACAAGAATCTGCCCTTAAGTTACTGGAGCTGACCGCCGGCGAAGTGGTTGCGATGTACGACACACCACTGGGTTTCCGCCACGGGCCTAAATCTATCATCAACGATCAGACTATCGTGATTGTTTATTTATCCAATAATCCGTATACCCGGCAGTATGATATCGATCTTTGCCAAGAAATTTTGCGCGATCAAAAAGTCAAAGAATTACTGATTTTGACCAGTAAGCCGGAGCCGGCACTGCCGCAGCATCTGCAATTTTGTTTAGACGGATTAGCCGATGAAACCGATCTTGCTTTGGCATTCCCTTATGTGGTTTTTGCCCAGATGTTTTCGTTCTACCGCTCTTTGTTAAGCGGTCACACCACCGATAATCCTTGCCCTAGCGGCGAAGTGAATCGGGTGGTGCAAGGCGTTATCATTCACCCTTATCAACCTTAACCGCTCTTTGCAGCTCAGGAGAAATTATGCCTAATATTGTATTAAGTCGTATCGATGAAAGACTGATTCACGGTCAAGTTGGCGTGCAATGGGTCGGTTTTGCCGGCGCAAATCTAGTGTTGGTGGCTAACGATGAAGTTGCCGAAGATGAAATGCAGCAGAATTTGATGGAAATGGTGCTAGCCGATGGAATCGATGTGCGCTTTTGGCCATTACAAAAAGTGATTGACAATATTCACCGTGCCGCAGACCGACAAAAAATTCTGTTGGTTTGCCGCAGTCCTTCCGACTTTCTAAAATTGGTCGAGGGCGGTGTGCCAGTGAAAAAAATCAATGTCGGCAATATGCACTTTGCCGAAGGTAAACAACAGATTTACAAAACGGTATCGGTCGATCCACAAGATACCGTAGCGTTTAAAAAGCTTCAGCAGCTTGGGGTGGAATGCTATATCCAAGGTGTTCCAACTGAAGAATCAATAGATCTATTTAAACTACTCAAATAAGGAGGCACACCATGGAAATTGGATTGCTACAATCAATTCTCCTCGGCATTATTGCTTTTATAGCGGGGCTCGACCTCTATAACGGCTTAACTCACTTCCACCGCCCCGTAGTACTCGGTCCAATCGTCGGCTTAGTCCTTGGCGATTTACAAACCGGCATCTTGGTTGGTGGTACATTAGAATTAGTATGGATGGGCTTAGCGCCACTCGCCGGCGCCCAACCACCAAACGTGATTATCGGGACTGTGGTCGGCGCAACCTTTGCGATTACCACCAAAACCGATCCAAAGGTTGCCGTCGGAGTGGCGGTACCGTTTGCCATCGCTGTACAAATGGGGATTACGTTCCTATTCTCGGTCATGTCTGCTGTGATGTCACGTGTTGACAAAATGGCGGAAGAAGCCAATCTGAAAGGCATCGATTACGTCAACTACTTCGGCTTATTGGTATTGGGAACGTTCTACTTCTTCTGCGCTTTCCTGCCGGTTTACTTCGGTGCGGAACACGCCGGTAAAATTATCGAAATGTTGCCGAAAGAAGTGATCGACGGCTTGGGCGTTGCCGGTGGCATTATGCCTGCTATCGGGTTTGCCGTCTTGATGAAAATCATGATGAAAAACGTGTATATCCCTTACTTTATTTTAGGATTCGTCGCTGCCGCTTGGTTGCAATTGCCGGTCTTGGCAATCGCCGCCGCTGCGACTGCAATGGCAATTATCGACTATATGCGTAAAGGCACTGAAACCGTTGAAGTTAAAAAACAGGAGTTTGAAGATGGAATCTAAACTGAATACTCAAACAGCGGCACAAAATGACGATGTCTATGAAGATCAAAGCATCGGTGCCGAACTGACAAAACACGATATTAATGTGATGGCATGGCGTTCACTGTTGCTACAAGCCTCATTCAACTATGAAAGAATGCAGGCGGCTGGCTGGCTATACGGACTTGCGCCGTCACTGAAAAAAATCCATACCAATAAAGCAGATTTAAGCAAATCCATGAAAGGGAATCTGGGTTTCTTCAATACCCACCCATTCTTGGTCACCTTCGTGATGGGGATTATTTTGGCAATGGAGCGTTCCAAACAGAACGTCAACAGTATCCAAAGTACCAAAATCGCAGTTGGTGCGCCGTTGGGCGGCATCGGTGATGCCATGTTCTGGTTAACCTTACTACCAATTTGTGGTGGTATCGGTGCCAGCTTGGCATTACAAGGCTCGATTATGGGCGCAGTTTTCTTCTTCGTAGTGTTTAATATCGTACACTTTGGTTTACGTTTCGGTTTGGCGCACTACTCCTACCGCATGGGGGTCGCTGCCATTCCGGTGATTAAAGCCAACACCAAGAAAGTCGGACATGCCGCTTCAATTGTCGGGATGACGGTTATCGGTGCTTTGGTGGCAACCTACATTCGCTTTAACACCACTTTGGAAATCACCGCTGGTGATGCCGTGGTAAAAGTGCAAGCTGATGTGATCGACAAATTGATGCCGGCATTCCTGCCACTGGTCTATACCTTACTAATGTACTATCTGGTCAAACGAGGCTGGTCACCGCTACGCCTGATTATTCTGACCGTCGCCATGGGTATTATCGGACGCTTTGCCGGTTTGCTGTAACAAAATAATATCGACTTTGACTGGGGGATTTCCCCCAGTCTGTTTTAAGGAGTTTTACATGATTAGTATTATTGTGCTGGGACACGGTCGTTTTGCTTCCGGCATCCAATATGCCGTCAATCAAATTATCGGGGAACAGGATAATATCGCTTTTATTGATTTTCCAGAGAGTAAAAGCCCTGCCCAACTGAAACAAGAGATTCTGACCGCACTTGAACAATTGAATCATACGCGCGGCGTACTGTTTTGCTGCGATATCCTTGGTGGCTCGCCTTTCAGAACCGCATCACTAATCGCACAGGAATTACCGATTGCTGAAGTGATCACTGGCAGCAATCTGCAAATGCTGATTGAATGCAGCATGGAAAAAGATGAATTAGCATTTGCCGACTTAGTGGAATTAGCACTGAGTAGTGGCAAACAAGGAATCACCAAACTCAGTGACGAATTAAGCCAAAGTAAACAACGCTCTGTACAGCAAGAAGATGGAATTTAAAAGGATCGCTATTATGTCAACAAGAATCGAACGCTTAAAAAAAATTTGTAACCAACAAGGCATCATCAGTGCACTGGCGATTGATCAGCGCGGCGCCTTGAAACGGATGTTAGGCGACGACATCACCCCACAACAAATCAGTGAATTCAAAACCTTAGTTTCCCAGATTTTAACCCCGTATGCCTCCTCTATCTTATTAGATCCCGAATTCGGCTGGTCAGCCGCCACTGCCAGAGACAGTGAATCCGGCTTAATGATGGCATATGAAAAAACCGGCTACGACAAAACTACCGTTGGGCGCTTCCCAGACTTAATTGATGACGTTTCAGTGCTGCGTTTAAAAGAGAAGGGCGCCGATGCAGTCAAGTTGCTGCTATATGTTGATGTCGATGAGCCAGATTGCATTAATGATCGCAAAAAGGCCTTTGTCGAGCGCATCGCCTCTGAATGCAAAGCCGAAGAAATGCCACTGTTCTTAGAAATTTTAACCTATGATGCTAACATCGAAGATGAAAAAGAGTATGCCAAACTGAAGCCGCGCAAAGTGATCGAAGCGATGCGCAGCTATGCCGATCCAAAATATGGCGTGGATGTGTTCAAAGTCGAAGTGCCGGTCAACATGAAATATGTCGAAGGCTATGCCAAAGACGAAGTGCTTTACAGCCAAGCTGAAGCCGCTGCTTATTTTGCCGAGCAAAGTGCGGTGTCACCACTGCCGTTTATCTTCCTCAGCGCCGGGGTCTCCGCTGAACTGTTCCAACAAACACTGGTTTTCGCCAAACAAGCCGGCTCCCATTACAACGGCGTGTTATGTGGTCGTGCCACTTGGGCAGACGGTGCCAAAATTTACAAAGCACAAGGCAAAGCCGCCTCAATCGAGTGGTTGAAAACCCAAGGCATGCAAAATATTCAAGAATTGGATGAAGTGTTGCAGCAAAACGCCACCCCGATTTCATTCTAAATAACAAGGAGAAAAAACATGGCGATTATTCATACCCGAATTGATGGACGTCTGATTCACGGTCAAGTAGCTAATCTCTGGACTTCTTATCTTAATATTTCACGTATTATGGTGGTGGATGAAGTCGCCGCAAACAACGATATCGACAAAGCAGGGCTGCGTTTAGCCTGCCCTGCCGGTGTCAATTTAAGCGTACTGACCATTGAAAAAGCCGCAAAAAATATCAACGACGGACGCTACGATTCACAACGCGTATTACTGATCACCCGCAATCCTCAAACATTACTCGGACTTGTCGAACATGGGGTAACCCTAACAGAAATCAATGTCGGCAACATGTCACAGACCGAGCATACCCGTTCCATAAAAAAATCCGTCAATATCACCGATAACGATATTCACGTATTCCAACAACTTTCTGCAAAAGGCATTTTTCTGACCGCACAAATGGTGCCCAATGAAGAAAAAATTGACTTAATGAAACTTTTATAAGGGGTACTAATCATGATTGAATGGTGGCAAATTCTATTAATTACCATCTATGCGTTTTATCAAATCTTAGATGAACTAACCATTGTCTCCAGTGCCGGATCACCAGTATTTGCCGGCTTAGTGACTGGGTTAATTATGGGCGATATGACAACCGGTCTGTTAATCGGCGGCTCAATGCAACTGACTGTGCTGGGTGTCGGCACGTTTGGTGGCGCCTCACGGATCGATGCCAACTCCGGTACGGTTATCGCCACCGCATTTTCGATTGCCGTCGGCATGGATCCACAACTGGCACTCACCTCCCTTGCCGTACCGATTGCTGCATTAATGGTCTACACCGATATTCTGGCACGAATGTCAAATGTGTTCTTCGCACACAGAATCGATAAGAATATTAATGACCATGCCTATAGCGCTATCAATATCAATTATCTGTGCGGTGCCATCGCATGGGGATTGTCGCGCGCCCTGCCGATTTTCTTGGCATTAGTATTTGGCGGTCCATTGGTTGAAGCATTAGTTTCTGCGATGCAGTCCGGTATTTTAAAAATTATCGCTGACGGTTTAACACTCGCCGGTGGCGTGCTACCGGCACTGGGTTTTGCGATTTTATTACGCTATCTGCCGACAAAACGCCATATTGCTTACCTGATTCTCAGTTTTGCATTAACCGCGATCCTCATTACACTGTTCGGCAATGTGGCTGCAATCGGCAACGCCTTAGACGGCTTGCTGCCAAGCTCACTTGGTCGCTCTTACAACAGCCTGCCAATGCTGGCAATGGCAGCTATCGGCTTTGCTTTCGCTGTAATGGTTTACCAACGCAGTGTTAATGACAACGACAGCAGCACTTCAGCCAAAAAATCCACATCCGCTACAGGAGAAATCGAAGATGACGAACTCTAATTCCAATAACACTGTCGGCAATCCGAAAAATTATAAATTGACTGATGCTGATTTTCGTCAAATCAACACTCGCAGCCTATTTTTCAACCAACTTGGTTGGAACTACGAGCGGATGCAGGGTTCCGGCTATCTTTGGATTATGTTGCCGCAACTGCGTAAAATGTATGGCGATAATTCGCCGGAATTGAAAAAAATGATGGTGATGCACAACCAATTTTTCAATACCAGCCCATTCTTCAACACAATTGTGAAAGGAATCGACTTGGCATTGGAGGAAAAAGAAGGCGAGAAATCAATTGAGGCGGTTGCCGGAATCAAATCCGGTTTAATGGGACCATTCGCCGCCATTGGTGATGCGATCTTCGGTTCGCTAGTGCCTGCCATTATGGGAGCAATTGCCGCTACGATGGCAATCGGCGGTAATCCGCTTGGGGTGGGTTTGTGGGTGATGGTCGCCATCGCTACTATGGTATTCCGCTGGGTACAACTGAAAATCGCCTACCGCGAAGGGGTGAATCTTGTCACCACCTTAGGACATAAACTGAATGCTTTAACTAACGCCGCTACGGTATTGGGGGTGTTCGTCGTCGGGGTGATGTGTGCCACCATGGTAAATGTTTCCGTTCCGTATGTGGCAACCATCGGTGAAAAAGTCGTGTCTGCACAAGCTAACTTAGATCTTATTTTACCAAGATTAGTACCCGCATTAGTAGTCGGCTTTATCTACTGGCTGTTGGGACGACCGAAAATGTCGTCCAATAAAGCCATTATGATCATCATTGCCTTGTGTATTCTATTCTCTTGGCTCGGCATACTGGCAAAAGGCTAATCAACCGCACTTTGAAGACAAAGCACGCAGCAATGTGTGCTTTGTCTTTACCACAACCTTTGTTAATTGAAGTGAAAACCACGAGGGTAATATGTTAGAAGCGATTATTTTTGATATGGACGGTGTGATCATCGATTCTGAATTTATTGATTTCGCCAATCAAACTGCTTTTATTGGCTCGTTTATCGACGATCCACAAGAACGCGCCCAACTGGACACCTCTGTTTTGGTCGGCAAATCTTACCAAGACTTATATCAAACCATCGCTGAGTTGATTAAACATCGACTGACTTTAGCCGAAATCGAACAGCAACTGGATAAATACAGCGCACAAAGCGTAAAAAATTTATATTATCCCGACATCCTACGCCACGATATTCGCCATATTTTGGATTTTGCCACTGAACACCACATTAAAGTGGCGGTTGCCTCGTCTTCACGCCAACACCATATTGAACACGTTTTAAACGAATGCGGCATTCGACCGCACTTTGACTTGATTGTCAGTGGCGAACATTTTCCACGCAGCAAACCCGATCCAGCAATTTACAACCACACCGTCGCCACTTTACAAGTTGATAAAAACAAGGTGATAGTAATCGAAGATTCCCATTACGGCATCGCCGCCGCCAAAAGTGCGGGACTGAGCGTGATCGCTTATGAAGAAACACGCTTGCCGATTGACCAATCCAGCGCCGATTACTGCGGCAAAGACATGAACGCCATTTTAACCATTATTCAATGCCTACATCAGCAATAAGGAGTAAAACATGCCCTTTCAAATTGGCGAACAGGATTTTCTACTGCACGGCAAGCCGTTTAAAATTATCTCCGGCGCAGTGCACTATTTCCGTATCGTTCCCGATTATTGGTACCGCACTTTGTATAATTTGAAAGCGATGGGGTGTAACAGCGTTGAAACCTATGTGCCATGGAACCTGCATCAACCACAGCCCGATCAATTCTATTTTGACGACAACGCCGATTTAGTCCGTTTTATCCAAACAGCACAACAGCTTGATCTCTATGTTATTTTGCGCCCGTCGCCGTATATTTGCGCCGAATGGGAATTTGGCGGTTTGCCTGCATGGTTGCTGAATATTCCAAATTTACGCCCTCGCAGCAACAGCCCTGAATTTTTAACACCGGTCAAAACCTATCTCGATCATCTATTGCCATTGGTCACGCCCTATCAAATCACGCGCGGCGGCAATATCATTATGATGCAGATCGAAAACGAATACGGATCATTCGGCAATGACAAAGATTACCTACGCGCGATCAAACAGATCATGCTGGAAAACCGGGTCGATGTGCCGCTGTTCACTTCAGACGGCGCATGGCAAAACGCGTTGGAAGCTGGCGCATTGATTGAAGATGATATTTTGCCGACCGGTAACTTTGGTTCACGTAGTGATGAAAATTTAGACCAGTTGCAGCGCTATTTCAGCCGCCACAACCGCACTTTTCCATTGATGTGCATGGAGTTTTGGGATGGGTGGTTTAATCGTTGGAAAGAGCCGGTGATTACGCGCGACGCACAAGATCTTGCCGATTGCACAAAAGCCCTGCTCGACCGCGCGAGTATCAATTTTTATATGTTGCAAGGCGGCACAAATTTCGGTTTTTGGAGCGGTTGCTCCGCACGCGGTGACACCGACTTACCGCAAGTAACCTCCTATGATTATGACGCCCCAATCCGTGAATGGGGTGAACCTTCAGAAAAATTTTATCTGTTACAACAAGTGTTGCAGCAATATCCTGATGCCAGCCCTATTTGTGATCCGATTTTACCGACCTTCACCGCCTATCCGGAACTTGAGCTGCAACAGGAAGTCTGTCTGTTCAGCACCTTGCCTCACATCAGCCAGCGTTACGACAGCAATCACACCCAAAACATGGAACAGCTGGGACACTACTATGGCTACATACTCTACCGCACTTATGCCGACAGTTACAGCCAAGATCTGAAACTGCGGATTTATCAAGGACGCGATCGCATTCAAGTGTTTAACGATCAACAAAAAGTCGCTACCCAATATCAGCACGAAATCGGTAATGATATTATATTGCATACCCCAAAACCGCACTTGCAACTGGATTTGCTGGTGGAAAATATGGGGCGGGTCAATTATGGCGGCAAGCTACTTGCACCAACCCAACACAAAGGCATCAGCGGTGGTGTGGTACTGGATTTACATTTTCACAGCAACTGGCAACAATACGCGTTAGATTTTACCAAACTACACCAGATTGATTTTAGCGGCTCCGCCAACGCCGCCAATCCCTCTTTTTATCAATTTAAATTAACCCTTGAGCAAGCACCACAAGATAGCTTTATTGACACCAGCACACTCGGCAAAGGTGTAATCATCGTCAACGGCAAAAATCTGGGACGCTATTGGTCAGAGGGACCAACCTGCTATCTCTATCTACCGGCGCCATATTTACAGCAAGGCGACAACAGTATTATCGTATTTGAAACTGAAGGTGTACGCCCGACCGCACTTCGATTCAGCGATAAACCAATTTATAAAACCTTAACCAGCCAAAATTTATAATAACTATGGGAGAAAACATGAATATTATTTTAATCAGTCACGGTGAATTCGCTAAAAGCTTACTGGAAACCGCTGAAATGATTCTCGGCAAAATCGAAAACGCCCAGAGCGTCTGTCTTTATCCGCATGAAGGTAGCGGCGACTTCAAACAAAAATTCGAACTGGCTTTAAGCCACACTCGCGGTAAAACGGTGGTGTTGTGCGACATCATGGGCGGCACGCCTTGTAATGTTGCAATGCACTACCTCGACCGCACTTCACTGTATAGCGGTATGAATTTACCCATGCTAATCAGCCTGGTGAGTGAAGGCAACTGCGACGAGCTGATCGAAACTGCCCGTCAACAAATTTATGATGTAGCCGTGCAATTACGCCAGCTACAACAAGAAGATGATGAATAACACTCTATTCAGCGGTGCTGCCTATTCCTGCACAACAGCACACTTTTGTGCACGCTTTTCGGCTCGACGGCGCTGAAAAAAATTACTCAGTTTTTCGCTGCATTGCTGTTGCAATACACCACAGGTGACTTCAAGAAAATGGTTCATTTTATAATCATTAAAAAAATGAAAGCGTGAACCAACTGCGCCGGTTTTGTGATCACTGGCGCCAAATACCAACCGTTTGATTCGACTGTGCAAAATCGCCCCGGCACACATCGTGCAGGGTTCTAGCGTCACATACAGTGTGGTATTGAGCAATCGGTAGTTTTGCAGCGCATTTGCCGCTTGTCGAATCGCTTCGATTTCAGCATGCGCAGTGGGATCGTGTTTTGAAATGGAAGCGTTCCAGCCTTCGCCGATAATTTGCCCGTGCTCATCAACCAACACCGCACCCACCGGAATTTCGCCCAGCGATTCGGCATAATCGGCAAGTGCTAGCGCACGCTGCATAAAGTATTGATCTTGTTCAAGTGTGGTCATGGTGACTCAATCAGGCTACTAACAAAAGATAAAATATACGATTTTTATGGTAAACATAGAAGCGGATTAACTATTCGCACGAACCGCACTTTGGTTTTTTCCATTATGGATTAAATACTTATACCGCACTTCGTAAACGGGCGGATAGTTAATCCGCCCCTACTTTGTCTTATCAACAACGATTGTCAACAGAATAAAAAGGAATTACCCTTCTCTACGCCCAGTACGACGTGGTTTGCGGTCGAAACTTGGTTTGCCACCGCGCTCGTTGCGATCTTGGAAACGATCATTGCCGCGTCCGCCACGGAAATCACTGCGCCCGCCGTCACGGAAACCGCCTTCTCTTTTGCCCCGAGCAAAACCACCTTTACGTTCCCCACGACCGAAACCGCCGTCGCCTTTCACCTCTTCGACAAAACGCATCTGCATTGGTTTATTCAGCACTCGGGTTTTACCAAAATGTTGTAACAACTCTTTCGGCATATCTTTCGGTAATTCGATGGTTGAATAGTCATCGTGCAGTTTGATGTGTCCGATATAACGGCTGTCAATGTCGCCCTCATTGGCGATTGCGCCGACAATATGTTTCACTTCTACCCCGTCGGCACGCCCAACTTCGATACGGTATAAATCCATCGGGGTTTGTTCGCGTGCCGGACGACCACGGTCATCTCCGCGCGCATCACCACGTCCACGTCTGTCACTCGAACGTGGATTTTCTTGACGCTCACGACGGGCTTTGATCACCGGATCCGGTGGCAGAATCAATTTTTGTTTACCTTGCAACAACATCATCATCGCCGCTGCCAAATCTTCATGATCTTGATCGGCGGTAAACATATCCTCCAGCAAACTGCGGTATTTTTCTAGATCATGATGCTCCAACTGGGTAGAAATTTGCTGCTTAAATTTCTCACGACGGCAAGCTTCCAACGTTTTGTGATTCGGCAATTCGACTTCATCGATCTGCTTTTTCATCAAGTGTTCAACATTGCGCAGCAGACGTCTCTCACGTGGTTCAACAAATAACAAGGCACGACCGGCACGACCGGCACGACCGGTACGTCCAATACGGTGTACATAAGATTCCGCATCCAATGGAATATCATAGTTGACCACTAGGCTAATGCGCTCAACATCCAAACCTCGCGCTGCCACATCAGTCGCAATCAAAATATTCAAGCGTCCGTTACGCAGGCGGTCCAAGGTTTGTTCACGTAATTGCTGGGTCATGTCGCCGTTCAATGCCGCAGCACTGTGGCCATGTTTTTCCAATAGTTCAGCAATATCCAGGGTTGCGGTTTTGGTACGCACGAAAATAATCGCCGCATCAAAATCTTCCACTTCCAAGAAGCGCAACAACGCTTCGTTTTTACGTACACCGTTGACATACCAGCAACTTTGAGTGATATCCGGCAGCGTTTGTTGCGATGCCTGAATTTTCACTTCTTGCGGGTCACGCATAAAACGGCGGGTAATGCGGCGAATCGGTTCCGGCATCGTCGCAGAGAAAAGTGCGGTTTGGTGCTGTTCCGGTAGTTTGCTCATCACCTCTTCAACATCATCAATAAAGCCCATGCGCAACATTTCGTCCGCTTCATCCAGCACCATAAAACGCAATTCGGACAAGTTCAGGGTACCACGGCGGATGTGATCCAAAATCCGTCCCGGTGTTCCAACCACCACTTGCGAACCTTGACGCAAAGCACGCAGTTGAATGTCATAACGTTGTCCGCCATATAAGGTAACAATATTCAAGCCTTTGATATTCTTACTAAATTGTTCGCAAGCATCGGCTACCTGAATCGCCAATTCGCGAGTTGGCGCCATCACCAACATTTGCGGCGTGCGAATATCGGCATTGATTTGTGCCAGCAGCGGCAATGAAAATGCTGCGGTTTTGCCGCTACCGGTTTGTGCCATGCCCAACACATCACGGCCATTTAGCAAGTGCGGTATACAAATTTGCTGAATCGGTGACGGATTTACAAATCCCATAGCCGTTACAGCGGAAATCAATGATTCAGGCAAGCCCAAATCGTTAAAGGTTAAAGTTGTTTGTTCTGTCATTTTTTACTCAATAGTAGAAAAGCGGCTTATCATATTAAGACCGCAGATAGTAATAAATTGTTGCGTGATAGAATGCGTCCGGTCCGAGATCCTGCGCTGACGCAGGTTAGCACCGTTGAGAAATGATTCACCATACTTCAATTTTGCCGAATAATTGAGGCAACTCGGCAAAGCAATCGGTGATAACACAATCCCAATCAAGACGGTTTGGTAACTTAGTTCGTATCAAATACAACCGCTAATGTTCGATCTCACTCTTGCACATTATTCAAGCGTAAATGTGAAAGTTCGAACAGGGCAAAACGATACTCAACAAAGTTAAATACTTGATTGGCAATAGCCAACTTAAACAAAGCTGTCGCTTCGTCAACCTTCCCCAGATTGAGTTGTTGTTTTGCAAGATAAAAATAGGTTTCTGTTAAAATTTCGGCATATTGTGGCGAATACGGCACCGCAAAATTATCAATTTTTTTCTGTAATTCTGCGTAAGACAATTCGCCTAAATAGTAATGAACGATATTGGTTCCCCAAAATTCATTGGATAGCCCTTTCGCCCGTTGTGCCAAATTTTGTTTTGCTTCATAAGGCTTATATTTCAATTCATTCAAATATAACCACAAAGTGCGGTAAGGATCACTCGGATCTGCCTCATAAAAGGTTAAAAAGTCTCGTTCCGCCAGCCCATAACGACCAACGTAATAAAAGTTTAGCGCACGATTTAAATAGGCGTATTCATAATTTGAATCCAGATGCAACACCGCATTAAACGCATCTAAAGAGCCGTCATAATCACCGTCCAACAGCAAGTACAGCCCTAAATAATTATAAACCGCCGCTAACTTTGGTTGCAGCATCAAGGCTTGGGTAAAGTCATAACGGGCTAATCCCCACAATCCCAAGCTGTCATATAGCACTCCACGCTCAAAGTGTAACGACGCACGTTCGTTTTTTGCCAGATTTCCGACCAGTAACACCTGACTGATGCGTGCAATCATCACCTCTTGATCAAAATGCAGCAATGGATTCTGCTCAGCCAAGGTCACATTTTTGTCGGAAATCAACGGAATACTCGGGCGCATTGAACACGCCGTCGCCATCAATAAAAATGCCAACACACAAAACGATTTGGTGTAATTCATCATATTATTGACGATTTTCATGTTCATAACCCTTGGATAAAAACTCAAGCCACGCTGCTAATCTTACAGCAAATTTCGCGGCTTGAATATTTTATTACTCGGCGTCCGACTCGACAAACTGCGCTTCGTCAGCTTGTTCTTGGTTGATGTCACGCATCGTTAAACGGATACGACCTTGACGATCGATTTCCACCACTTTCACCGCGACTTCCTGCCCAACTTGTAGGTAATCGGTCACTTTCTCGACACGCTCTGCGGCGATTTGAGAAATATGCACCAAGCCTTCTTTGTTGCCGACAATCGCAACAAATGCGCCGAAATCAGCGATACGCGTGACTTTACCGGTATAAACACGGTTCACTTCCACATCAGCAACGATGTCTTCGATGCGTAGCATCACGGCTTTGGCAGCCGAATTATCCGTTGCAGCAATTTTTACAGTACCGTCATCGGAAATATCAATTGAGGTGCCGGTTTCTTCGGTCAATGAGCGAATCACTGCACCGCCTTTACCGATCACATCTTTGATTTTCTTCGGATCGATTTTCATGGTGTGAATCCGCGGCGCAAAATCAGAAATATCACCGCGCGGCGCTCCAATCGCTTGCTCCATCACGCCCAAAATATGCATTCTGGCGCCTTTGGCTTGATTCAACGCAATCTGCATGATTTCAGCGGTGATCCCTTCGATTTTAATATCCATCTGAAGTGCGGTCACGCCTTGTTTGGTACCGGCAACTTTGAAATCCATATCGCCCAAGTGATCTTCATCGCCCAAAATATCGGACAATACCACGAATTTATCGTCTGATTTCACCAAGCCCATCGCGATCCCGGCAACGGCTGATTTAATCGGCACGCCAGCGTCCATCAATGCTAAAGATGCGCCACAAACCGATGCCATCGAAGAAGAACCATTCGATTCCGTGATTTCTGAGACCACTCGCACCACATACGGGAACTCTTCAATGCTAGGCATCACAGCCAATACACCACGTTTTGCCAAACGACCATGACCGATTTCACGCCGTTTTGGTGAACCGATCATGCCGGTTTCACCCACGGAATACGGAGGGAAGTTGTAGTGGAACAAGAAATGGTCAGTGCGCTCGCCGGTAATATCATCAATAATTTGCGCATCACGCTCAGTTCCCAAGGTGGCAACCGCCAAGGCTTGGGTTTCACCACGGGTGAAAATCGCCGAACCATGGGTACGCGGCAACACGCCGGTGCAAATATCCAAGGCACGCACCGTATCGACGCTACGTCCGTCAATCCGCGGTTCGCCGGCTAAAATGCGGCTACGCACCACATCACTTTCCAATGCGCCTAAAATATCGGCAATCACATTCTCATTGACGCTTTCATCTTCGTTGCTTGCCAACAATGCCGCTGTGACTTCGGCTTTAATCGCATCAACTTGCGTATAGCGGGCTTGTTTTTCCGTGATACGATAGGCTTCGCCCAAACGGCTTTCCGCCAACGCTTTCACTTGGTTCACCAGCGCAGTATTGACCGCTGGCGCTTGCCAATCCCAACGTGGTTTGCCGGCTTCTTTCACCAATTCTTTGATATTGTCGACCACAACTTGTTGTTGTTCGTGGCCAAAGACCACCGCTGCCAACATTTGCTCTTCGCTTAAAATATCTGCTTCGGATTCCACCATCAAAACCGCTTTATCCGTTCCGGCAACCACTAAATCCAAACGGCTATGTTTTTGTTCTGCCATGGTCGGGTTCAGCACGAATTGATCGTTGATAAATCCGACGCGCGCAGCACCGATCGGACCGTTGAACGGTACGCCTGACAATGCTAACGCCGCTGAAGCGCCGATCATCGCCACGATATCCGGGCAAATTTGCGGATTGACTGAAACGACAGTAGCTACGATTTGAATTTCGTTGTAAAACCCTTCCGGAAACAGTGGGCGAATCGGACGGTCGATTAAACGTGCGATTAAGGTTTCACCTTCAGAAGGACGACCTTCACGGCGGAAAAAGCCACCCGGAATACGCCCAGCGGCATAGGTACGTTCTTGATAATTAACCGTTAACGGGAAGAAATCCTGTCCGGCTTTCACTTCTTTTTTCGCTACCACAGTCACAAAAACTGAAGTATCGTCCATGCTCGCCATCACAGCAGCAGTCGCCTGACGCGCCATTGCGCCGGTTTCCAGAGTTACGGTATGCTGACCGTATTTAAATTGTTTAACAATTGGAGTCACGAGATTTTCCTTTTAAAATAATTCGTTAAATGATGCTCATCTCTTTATTGCGACTAGCAAAAATAATCTGCAATTGGGTTTAGAGTAGAAAAGAATGGGGATAAAAAATGGTTTTCACACAACTTGAGTAGATCATTTTTGATAGCCGCACGCTGACAAAGAGTATAAGCCGCCTCATTATACCGACATTTTCTATAAGAATGCTAATACTTTATCCGAATCGGCAAAAATTCTCTCTATTCAGTCAAGCCCAAATCACATAATATCCCGTTAAGCACAAAACAATTTCTGATGCAAAAACGGCGCCATCGCCAAGATAATCGCCTGCACATAGACACTTTCGCGACTGGCATTGCCATTGGTCAGCAGGCTCATTGCGCCGCCTTTTTGTTTGATATTTTCAGTCTGAAACAGCCGATCCATAATGGTGCCTAGCTCGGTGTCAGGATTTAATTGTTGAAAAATCACATTCGGAATCGGCAGTTCGGCGCTGCGCCCAATTGAAAACTGCACGTTATTGCTGATCACTATGTAAGCACAAGTAGCGGCGCCATAATCAAAACGCTCGATACCGGCTTCTATCGCTAGGTAAAAATCGGCACACGGTATTTGTTGTTGGCAAAATGTCACCCGATTAAAAGCGCCTTGTTTAGTTTCCGCCATACTCATCGGCTGCTCTGCCACGCCGGATTGGGACGGTATCGACTCAAAACGCAAAGTGCGGTCTGGAAACAGTTGGCAGAAGGCGGTTTTGACCGCATTGACTTTCACCGGATTGGTCGAGGCAATCACAATCTGCATATTACCCTACTCTTTTTCCGGTATTTTATGTGGTGTAAAACGGGCTTTTGCCGGCATACGTTCTGCAATTCTAGCTCGGTTAAGCCATAAGGCATTGTCGGTCGGCACATAATCTAACCATAAATCCGGCGTTGGTGGCAGATCTTGTGCCCAGCGGTTGCTGACATTAAAACCACGCGCCAAGCATTCCTGATGTAGCGCTTGATAACGTTTGTGCAGGAAAGTCAGCTTATTCATAAAAAATTTAACATGTCCGGTGCCCAATTTATAATCATCGGGCTGTCCGTCCAAATTATATTTACCTTTGGCGACAGCATTAGGAATCCGTGTTAGTTCACGATGTTCCGCCAGCAGATGTTGATCACACAACTCGCTGACCGGGACGACATTAATTCTGGTCATACACCTTGTCCTTGTACAATTTGTATCAGTTGTTCCATGCTAGCAATGTGATAGGTCGGTTGAATTGCGCTGTGATTCGCTTTGCCGTGGCTGAGCCAGCAGGTGTCCAAACCACTGTTTTGTCCGCCGAGAATATCGGTTTCCAGCGTATCGCCCACCATCAATACCGCACTTTTATCACCGACCTCCGCTAGGCTTAAGGCGTGTTCAAAAATGCCATGATGCGGCTTCGGTAAACCGATATTTTCCGACACCACCACAAACTCAAAGTGCGGTTTCAAACCAGTTTTTTGCAACCGCAGATCCTGCATCGCATGAAAACCATTGGTAATAATGCCAAACCGCACTTTTCCGGACAAAGTTTGCAACATCTGTTCCACGCCCTCCAACGGACGGCAAATATCCGCCATCGCAATCAGATAAGCATGATTGAGTTCGCTCGGCTGGCGGCTGAGATGTTGTGCCCACTGGTTAAAACGTGTGGTTTGTAATTCATCGGCGCTGATTTTGCCTTGATGATAGGCCTGCCACAAAGGTTGGTTGACCGTCTGATAATCGGCAAAATGCTGTTGAGTAAATTCAACATGATATTGCGCAAACATCTGTTGTAAGCCACGAAACGAATCAAATGAAAACAGGGTTTCGTCGGCATCAAAAAAAATCCATTGGTATTTCAACTTTATGTCCTATACAAGAGAAAGTGCGGTCTGGCGTTCCACCTCGGCTTTTAAACCCTGATAGCCACATTCGGTTTTAATGATGTGAAACAGCTGTTCGGCTTGTGGATAGGCTTTTTCCAGATAACGCAGCCATTGTTTGATGCGGGCAACGTGATAAAAGCCGCGATCATCGGGATTTTCCAAATTAACGTATTGCTGCAACAGCAACAGCACCTGCTGCCAAGCCAATTGCGGTTGATTAAATTTCACCACACGGCTGAGATTGGGGATATTCAGTGCGCCGCGCCCGATCATCAGCGCTTCACAGCCGGTGAGCGCCAGACAATGTTGTCCGTCCTGCCAGTTCCAAATTTCGCCGTTGGCAATCACCGGAATCGTTAAACGTTGACGAATTTCGCCGATTTTGCGCCAGTTGATGCGTTCAGCGCGGTAGCCGTCCGTTTTGGTTCGCCCGTGAATCGTGATTTCATCAGCGCCGCCCTGCTGCACCGCATCAGCAATTTCAAACGCTGCCGCATCACTGTCCCAGCCCAACCGCACTTTGACGCTAACCTGATGCTGTTTGCCCAATGCAGTACGAATCGCTTTTGTGGCTTGATAAATCAGCTCAGGCTGCTTCAGCAACGAAGCGCCGCCCTGGCTGTTATTCACGGTTTTCGACGGACAGCCGCAGTTCAAATCAACCCCATGCGATCCGAGTTCAACCGCTCTTTGTGCATTTTCCGCCAGCCAATCAGGGAACTGCCCCAACAACTGCACCCGCACCGGTGTACCGGCTTGAGTATAACCGCCATGCTGCAATTCCGGGCAAAGGCGGTAAAACGCTTTTTTCGGCAATAATTGATCGACCACCCGCACAAATTCTGACAGACATAGATCATAATCGTTGACTTGAGTTAGTAGATGGCGCAAAAACGGATCCAGCACGCCTTGCATTGGCGCTAAAATAACCCGCATCATAGCGCTCTTTTATCGGCGCGCACCAGATAAAACACTGCTAAATAAAACAAAAACCCTCGCTTTTGCCTCATCACTTCCAGCCTTTACTTTTACAAATCAGATCGTAAGCGGCTTGAATTTTTTGTGCTTTCTCTTTTGCCATTTCCATCATTTCCGGTGGTAAGCCTTTAGCAACCAGTTTATCTGGGTGATACTCATTCATCAGTTTGCGATAAGCCCGTTTTACGTTCAACTGCTCATCGTCTGCAGCCACTCCCAGCACCTGATATGCCGCTTGCAGATTATCCGCAGCGGAAGTGCGGTAAGACTGCCCGCCTTGATAACCGCCCTGTTGCTGGTACTGTCCGCCTTGTTGCTGATATTGTGCGCCGGAAGCGAATTGCTGCGAGGCGTAAATCATCGCCATCATCTGTTCAAACTGCATTTGTGACAGCCCCAACTCTTGGGCGATCACCGACAACAGCGATTTTTCGTTTTGATCCAAATGGTTATCCGCAAGTGCGGTTTGGATTTGAATATCCAAAAACATCCGCAGCAAATCCGGGCGACGGCCGCAAGCCACTCGAAATTCACGAATCACTTGGCGGATCGGAAAATCAGCGTCTTTACCACGACTAAAAGCGTCTTGCGCCATGCGCTGTGCCGCGGAATCCAGATTTAAACGGCTCATAAACGCTTGCGCTAGCTGGATATCCTCTTGTGTCACCCGCCCTTTGGCTTTACTCAAGTGCCCCATCACCGCAAAGGTGGTTTGCAAAAAAAGCTGCTGCCGGGTCAAGGTTTTACTAAAAAATGAGGAGCTGACACTGCCCATTTCATAGATTTTTTTATCCACGAAATGCCCCAACACCGCACCAAAAATCGCCCCCCAGAAACCGCCGTAACGGTAGCCGAGAATAAAACCGATAATTTTTCCGATAAAATTCATCTTTCTTTCCAGTCATCAAACAAAGTGCGGTTATTTTACCTGAATCGGCAACGCTTAGAAACAAGGAAGTTTTGCGATCAATATTCCAAACCTTAGGGTCTGTTGATCTTTGTTTATATTTTGAGTTGTCGTTTAAAATGAGCACAATCTAGGCGTAAGCCGAAATCAATAGCGGAACTATTGATGAGGTATTACGCCAAAATATGCCAGCATAATATTGATAAAATATCGCCTAAGGGCTACGACGTAACTCAACTACAGCCAACTTTATCTGTTTGCACACAAGGTATGTGGATGAATATTATTAAGCTGTGGTTCAATTCGTTGCCGTGCCAATTCGGTATCATAGTGATTTTGTAAATTCAGCCAACTTTGTGCTTCACAGCCGAAATAAGCCGCCAAACGTAAGGCGGTATCGGGTGTTATTGCGCGTTTGCCTTGTACGATTTCATTAATCCGCCGTGGCGGTACTGCAATTGCTTTGGCTAACGCATATTGGCTGATTCCCATTGGAGTCAACCACTCTTGCATTAAAATTTCCCCGGGGTGCGCTAGCGGGACTTCGCGTTGTGGCATTATGCTACCTCCTTACAATCAATTATTTTTGTTTATAAAACAAGTTATTAGGGTCTGTTGATCTTTGTTTATAATTTGAGCTATAGACACTTTTTCTCCACTCTTTTTGAAAATAAATAAGGCAAAAGTCGTGAAGTTTAGTGATTCTAAACGAATGGCTTTTAACGCCGTAG
>VDHG01000066.1 GCA_006228005.1 Testudinibacter crocodili | reverse complement strand
AAATTTTTAAATTTTTAAACTTTTAAACTTTTAAACTTTTAAACTTTTAAACTTTTAAACTTTTAAACTTTTAAACTTTTAAACTTTTAAACTTGGCATTTAATCTGCAAAATAAGGGGCTTTATGATGAAATTTAAAAAATCATTTGTAATCACTTCTCTGGCACTTTCAATATTTAGCGCATCCATAATGACCACCGCAGTGGCTGCCAATGTTATCCCAACACAAACTCAACAAGCTTCCATTCGTTATGATCAAAGTATGGATATTTTCCATCCGATTTATGCTAAAAACGGCATGGTGGCGACAGAGCAAGCACTAGCGACACAAGTTGGGCTGGATATATTAAAGCAAGGTGGTAATGCAGTTGATGCTGCCGTTGCTGTTGGTTTTGCTTTAGCGGTAGTGTTGCCAAATGCCGGTAATATTGGCGGTGGTGGTTTTATGGTGGTTTATGATGCCAAGACCAAACAAAGCGTTGCACTTGATTTCCGGGAAATGGCACCGCTTAAAGCTACTAGGGATATGTATCTGGATCAGGATGGCAACGTGGTCGATGGCAGATCGTTGTTCACCCATCTTGCGATTGGCGTTCCTGGCACAGTTGCTGGAATGGAGCATGCTTTAAAAAAGTGGGGAACGATGTCGCTGGCTCAAGTCATCGCCCCGTCAATTGAATTGGCTGACAAAGGGTTTGTGGTGAGTGAAACTTTGGGACAAACCCTTGAGACAGAAAAAGATAATTTAGCTAAATGGCAAGATAGTAAAAGGATCTTTTTCAAAAATGATGCGCCGTTCACTGTTGGAGATTTGTTAGTGCAGAAAGATTTGGCAAAATCGCTGCAACTCATTGCTCAACAGGGTGGAAAAGCTTTTTATGAAGGTGAAATTGCGCAGAAAATCGTGACAGAAATGGAAAAACATGGTGGCTTGATCACATTAGAAGACATGAAAAACTATCGAGCTATTGAACGAAAACCAATTGAAGGTGAATATCGCGGTTATAAAATTGTGACTATGCCTCCGCCAAGTTCAGGGGGAATCCACTTGGTGCAAATTCTGAATATTTTAGAACGTTACCCACTCCAAGAGTTTGGGCAAAATAGTGCCAAAGCGATTCGCCACTATGCCGAAGCCATGAAACTAGCCTATGCCGATCGGTCCGAATATCTAGGTGATCCGGATTTTGTACAAATTCCAGTAACAGGGCTGATTTCAAAAAAATATGCGGGTGAATTAGCGACGACTATTACTACCGACACCATTCGTCCATCATCAGAGATCAAGCCCGGCAAACCGCATCCCTACGAAAGTGATCAAACTACGCATTACTCGATTATGGATAAAGATGGCAATGCGGTCGCTGTAACTTATACCTTGAACCTGAATTTTGGCAGCGGAATTGTCGCTGAAGGTACGGGAATTCTATTAAATAATGAAATGGATGATTTTTCCGCCAAGCCGGGTACGCCGAATGCCTTTGGGTTGATTGGCGGTGATGCGAATGCAGTAGCAGCGCAAAAACGTCCGCTTTCATCAATGACCCCGACGATTGTTATGAAGGACGACAAACCATGGCTGGTGACCGGTAGTCCGGGTGGCGCACGGATTATCACCACTGTACTACAAAGCATTGTCAATACGATTGATTACGGTATGAATCCAGCAGAAGCAATTATGGTACCGCGCGTGCATCACCAATGGCTGCCAGATGAAATTCGGATTGAAGAAGGAATCAGTCCTGATACGATTAATATTCTGCAGGAAGAGGGCTATAAAGTCGTTCCTAAAGCGACAATGGGTAAAGTTCAGATTATTCAAGCCCGTGAAGACGGCTTTTACGGTGCCTCCGATCCACGCAATCCAGATGGGTTAACGTTAGGTTATTAGTCTAGATAACAAACGTCTGAATGATGAAAAGCCAAGTAACCGCACTTGGCTTGTTACGTTTTATTCTCTTTCCCCTATATTTAAAAAAAGTTGTATACTATTTCCATTTTCTGTCTGGAATAAAGAGGCAACCTTGACCGAACAACTTATCGAATCTTTTACCCTAGAACCTCAGGATAATGCGCGTTTGCAATCGTTGTGTGGGGCGTTTGATGATCATCTGCAACGGATTGAAAGCACGTTTAAGCTGCAAATTCTTCGACGTGATTTTAATTTTACCCTGAAGTCTGAACCGCCGCATACGGCAAAATTGTTGAAAGCAGTGGCGAAGCTGATTCAGCAGTTGTATGCCGATACTGCACCGCTGAAGGGCAAAATCAAAGAGTTGGATTTGGAAGATGTGCATATTGCAATTCAGGAAAGCCGGATTTTAGCCCAGGCGGAGGAAACCAGCGAAGTGCGGTCAGAGTCCAAGGTCTATACCACCACGGTGAAAACCAAGCGTGGCGTGATCAAGCCGCGCGGTGCCAATCAGATTCAATATCTGCACAATATTTTACGCCACGACATCAGCTTCGGTATCGGACCTGCAGGAACAGGGAAAACTTATCTTGCGGTGGCGGCAGCGGTGGAGGCGTTGGAAAAGCAGGAAATTCGTCGGATTCTGCTGACCCGTCCGGCAGTGGAAGCCGGTGAAAAATTGGGCTTTTTGCCCGGTGATTTAGGGCAAAAAATCGAGCCGTATTTGCGTCCGTTGTACGACGCGCTGTTTGAAATGTTGGGCTTCGAGCGGGTGGAAAAGCTGATTGAACGCAATGTGATTGAAATCGCACCGCTGGCGTATATGCGCGGTCGCACCCTGAATGATGCGTTTATTATTTTGGACGAGAGCCAGAATACCACCGTCGAGCAGATGAAAATGTTCCTCACTCGAATCGGTTTTAACTCCAAAGCGGTGATTACCGGTGATATAACCCAAGTCGATTTGCCGCGCAGTCAAAAATCGGGTTTGCGCCATGCGATGGAAGTGTTGCAAGCCGTGCCGGAACTGAGTTTTAACTTTTTTGAAAGCAGTGATGTGGTGCGTCATCCAGTGGTCGCTAAAGTGGTGCAGGCCTATGAAATTTGGGAGCGGGAAGATGAAATCCGTCGCCAGGCAGTAGCGGAAGAACGGCGTCAAGCACGGTTACTACAAGGAAGCTGAGCATGAAAAATATGATTATCGATCTGCAACTCGCCTGTGAAAATGTGGATAACCTGCCGAGCCAGGCGCAAATCGAGTTGTGGGCGCAAAGTGCGGTCAAGCCGAGTCTTGATGGTGTGGAAATGACAGTGCGGATTGTTGATGAAGCGGAAAGCCAGATGTTAAACCGCACTTATCGTGCCAAAGATTACCCGACCAATGTGCTCTCGTTTCCGTTTGAATCACCGGCGGAAGTCGAATTACCGTTGTTGGGCGATTTGGTGATTTGCCGTCAAGTGGTAGAACGGGAGGCGACAGAACAGCAAAAACCGCTGTTGGCACATTGGGCGCATATGGTGGTGCACGGCAGTTTGCATCTGTTGGGTTACGATCATATTGACGATGACGAAGCGGAAGAGATGGAAAGTCTAGAAACGGAGATTATGCAAGCGTTGGGCTTTGACGATCCGTATTTGAGTGAGAAAGCATAGCCTGTTTCTCTGATGAAAAATCCTTTTTTCCGCCACCCACTCATTTTATGCGGTGATGATGTTTGGTTAAGCCGACAACTCGCCGCATTTTTCGCATTAAATCAGCATAAAAGTGCGGTTTATTGTGCGCCACAGCCACCTGAAATCTTACCGCCAAATTGTACTTTTTACGCCTTTGTCCATGCCAAAAATCTGTTGGGGCAAGAGTGGGATTGTGCGGTTTATGACACGAGGCAATCATCCGAGGTAAACTTTAATCTGGAAGCATTGGCAATTGTTGCGGCAGCGATTAAAGCCGGTGGGATATTGCTGATTTTATTGCCGAAAGATTGGCAGATTCAAGTGGATTTGGATAGCTTGCGTTGGAACGGCACAGCGCAAGCGATTACACCAAGTCATTTTTATCAATGGTGGCAAAGTGCGGTTGAGCGGCATCAAATCCCAATTTATCAGCAAACAGCAATAAATCCATCTTTGCCGCATATTGCAACGGATTTATGGCAACAGCCGCCGAGCGCACGGGTGCAACAACAACGGCTATTGCAGCAGATGCTGGCTGCGCAAGCGGAGTTGTATCTGCTTACTGCCAAGCGTGGACGCGGCAAATCGGCGCTTGCCGGCATGCTTGCCGATAAACTGAGCGAGCAAAGTGCGGTTTTTCTAACGGCACCTAATCAAAATGCGGTGCAGGCATTGTATCGGCATTGTCAAAATAAACCGCACTTTATGGCGCCTGATGATTTGATTGCGCGTTTGAATGAAAATCCGCAGCCATTTGCAGAGAGTTGGCTGATTATTGATGAAGCGGCGATGATTCCGCTGGACATGCTGGCGACGATTTGCTGCCATTTTGCCCATATTCTGCTGACCACCACCATTGACGGCTATGAAGGCACCGGGCGTGGTTTTGAGCTGAAATTCAAACAATTGACCAATCGCACTTGCCAGCTTTTGCATTTGCAGCAACCGTTGCGTTATGCAGAAAATGATTCGCTGGAACGTTGGATTGATGATTTGCTATTACTCAACAATCGGATGCACACCACCAGCAACGAGACGAATAATCTAACGCTGGCGCAAATTTCGCCAACAGAACTGGTGGCTGATCCGCAACAAATCTGCCATTTTTATCGCTTGTTGGCGTTGGCGCACTACCGCACGTCGCCGCTGGATTTGCGCCGTTTGCTTGATGCGCAAGGACAACGGTTTTGGTTGTTACGTCGGCAAGGCGAGATTAGCGGCGGAATTTGGGCGTTGGCGGAGGGCGGTATTGCGGATGCCGATTTGATCGAGAAAATCTGGCGTGGCGAACGGCGTCCAGCAGGGAATCTTGTTGCGCAAGCTTTGTGTTTTCAGGCGGATTTGCCGCAAGCTTGTGCGTTGCGATCGCTACGGATCTCACGGATTGCGCTACCGCCGTCGTTGCAGCGGCAAGGCTTCGGTCAGCAACTGGCGCGGCAGTTGCTTGAAGATTGCGGGGCTGAATTGGATTTTATTTCCGTCAGTTTTGGTTACAGCGATGGATTAGCGGAATTTTGGCAAAAGTGCGGTTTTCGGATCATTCATCTCAGTAGCGGCAAAGAGGCGAGCAGCGGTTGTTACAGTGCCATGGCGATTTACCCGCTTTCGCCAGACGGCGAACGCTTTTATCAGCAGGCACGGCAGCAATTTCTGCGCAATTTTCCGTTAGCGGAACATCCCCTATTCCCACGGTTGAAGCAATTGATTGCTTTTCCTGAAATCGATTGGCAGTTGAATGCCGATGATCTACGCCAATTACATGGTTTTGCTGAAGCCAACCGCACTTTGGCTGCGACTTATCCGGCGCTGCGCCGCTTAATCAAAGCCACCCCAGAATTTGATTGGCAAACGTTGCAGCAGTCGCAAGATGGTAAAAAACAGCGCTTACAGCAATGGCGGACTGTGATCACTGGTCTGATTTAAGGTTAGTGGGATATTATTCTGATAGTTTGGATTTCGCCTGCGCGGTTTCACTAAAATGGAGTGTTATCGGTTTAAACTTGGAATAGATCCATAATCCCAGTGCCATTACACTGCCAGCCAATAATGTCCAGGTTAAGGCAACAAGAAACAGGATCACAGGCACGATGTAAAATACCGCAATGCCGTTGACCGGTTGTTGATTCCACATCACATCAGCCAGATCAAAATAACCTACAATCCCAAATACTAAAGATAACGGCAGAAAGCCCACTAATAATCCGATAAAAACTAATTTATAAATAGTGCCAGTGGTCAATTTTTTCACCATGATATTTGACATGGATAACTCCTCATTCATTTGATTGTCTTTAAGCGTCTGATTATGGCTTTATTCACGGTTCCGATCAAGAAAAAGTGGTTGGAAGGGCGAGGGTAGCGGTTCACCTCTCTATTTTGGAGCGGTGAGGTTATTCCTTAAGATCAAATCGCAATTAGGTTGAATGAAAAACAACCAGTTAACTGTGATCTAATCCACATAAATAGTTGACAAAAAACTTGCAACAACAGTGTTCAGATAATAAACTTAGACCAAAGTGGTGAATTGTGGGATTTTGTGGGATAAAACGATCAAAATCTCGGTTTAGTGGTAAAGAGTGGCGATAATCAGCAAAAATAATTGAGTAAATGGGATTGCTATGTTTCGTGGTGCGACTTCAGTCAGTTTAGACAGCAAAGGGCGGCTTGCCGTTCCTACCCGCTATCGCACTGAAATCCTTGAACAAAATGGCGGTCAGATGGTGTGTACCGTCGATATTCGCCAGCCCTGTTTACTGCTTTATCCACTGAACGAATGGGAAATTATCGAACAAAAATTGGCGGCGCTGTCTAATTTTGATCCGCAACAACGCCGCTTGCAGCGGGTGATGTTGGGATATGCTGCCGAATGCGGACTGGATAAAAACGGACGTATTTTGCTGAGCCCTGTGCTGCGTGAGCATGTCAAACTGGATAAGAACATTATGTTGGTTGGACAATTGAATAAATTTGAGATCTGGAGCGAGGAAGCTTGGCTTGCTCAAATCGCAGAGGATATTGAAATCGGCAGCAGCGGTGCTTTTGTCGATTCGGAAGTATTAAAAACGCTGTCATTGTAAAAGAGAAAGAATCATCTTTCCGTCAGTGATAGTAGCACTAGCAGGGCAAGCGGTGTGCTGGAGTGCACCGCGACCCCATTTTATAATTGAATACTATTTAAATATTAGCGAAAAATATGACTTTTTCCCCAATGCGACCAATTACGTTATCAGTCGGTTCTCACATTACGGTACTGCTTCATGAAGCGGTCGCCGGGCTGGCACTTAAGCCAAATGGTGTATATATCGACGGCACTTTTGGGCGTGGTGGACATTCCCGTTTGATTTTATCCCAGTTGGGGGAAAATGGACGTTTGATCGCAGTGGATCGTGATCCGCGCGCAATCGCTGAGGCGGAATCAATTGATGATTCTCGGTTTAGTATTGTGCACAGCACCTTTTCACAGATCGAAGAAATCTGTCAACAACAGAATTTAGTCGGCAAGGTTGATGGCATTTTACTCGACTTAGGGGTTTCTTCACCCCAATTGGACGACGCTGAACGTGGTTTCAGTTTTATGAAAGATGGTCCGCTGGATATGCGTATGGATACTACGCAAGGTATGTCGGCGGCAGAATGGCTGCAACAGGTATCAATCGATGATTTAGCTTGGGTGTTAAAAACCTTTGGTGAAGAGCGGTTTGCCAAACGAATTGCTACTGCGATCGTACATTTTAATAAAACGGCGGCAGAGCAAGGCGAACCAGGGCTCAACCGCACTTTGCAATTGGCGGAGCTGATCAGTCAAGCCGTGCCATTTAAAGATAAACACAAACACCCGGCGACCCGCAGTTTTCAGGCGATTCGGATTTTTATCAACAGCGAATTAGATGAATTGGAACGGGCGTTGCAATCAGCATTAAACGTTTTGGCGCCGCAGGGACGGCTCTCGATCATCAGTTTCCATTCGCTGGAAGATCGCATGGTCAAACGCTTTATGCGCAAACAAAGCAAGGGTGTGGAGGTCCCGAAAGGGCTTCCGTTACGTGAAGATCAAATCGAGCGCAACCAAACCTTAAAAACCATCGGCAAGGCAATTATGCCGAGCGAACAAGAACAACAGCAAAATCCACGTTCAAGAAGTGCGGTATTGCGAGTCGCGGAAAGAATGGGGCAATGATGATGTTAGATCGCTATCCATTACGGAAATTGATTTTAGATGATCTATTTGCTGCCAACAAGATTGCAATTGTGCTGTGGTTTGTGATGATCGGCAGTGCTGTGGCAACCATTTGGATTATTCACCACACTCGTCAACTGAACACAGAAAACGGTGAATTGATTTTAGCGAAGCAGGCGTTGGAAAACGAATATATTAATTTGAAGCTGGAAGAACGGGCGCTGGACGACAATGTGCGAATTACTTCCATCGCAAATCGCTTGAAGATGGGGTATATCACCAGCGATCAACAAGTGATTATTATTGAAAACAACCATTAGGGTGCGGTCTATGGCGATATTTAACAAAAAGAACGATCGACAAGCAGCACAATTAAACAGTAAAACGGTGGCAAAAGGTGGTACCAAAAACGCTGTTAAAAATGTAGCAGTGATTGATACCTTTGTCAGCTGGCGTTATTGGACGGTGATTGCGGTTATTTTGATCAGTATGGCGTCATTGGTGGCGACGGCGGTCGATGTTCAAATCAGCAGTGCCGACAAAATGAACCAGGAAGCCGACAAACGTTCGCTGAGAACGCAGGCGATTCACTCCTCGCGTGGCATGATTTTGGATCGTAACGGACAGTGGTTATCAGTCAGTGTACAAATGTTTTCGGTGGTTGCTGATCCAAAAGTCGTTTTTGAAAAGGGATCATTGCAAGATCAAGAGCGCTGGAAGGCGCTGTCCGATGCTTTGGGCGTGTCGAACAAAAGCCTAAAAGACAAAATTAGCAAAAACCCAAACAGCCGCTTTCTATATCTGGCGCGCCAGGTGACACCAAGTGTCGCCAATTATGCGCGCGAATTGAAAATTCCAGGTGTTACGCTGCAAACTGAATTTCGCCGTTTTTATCCAAAAGTGGAAGAGACTGCCCATTTGATTGGCTACACCAACATTGACGGCGAAGGGATTGAGGGAATTGAAAAAAGTTTTGATAAGTTATTAATCGGGCAAGACGGTTCGCGTACTTATCGTAAAGATCGCTACGGCAATATGGTGGAAGCGGTAGACGATACCAAAAAATACGATGCGCACAACGTTACCTTGAGTATTGATGAACAATTGCAATCGATGGTGTATCGCCAAATTAAAGAAGCGGTGGCAGAAAATAAAGCCGAATCTGGCACGGCGGTGTTGGTGGATATTCGCACCGGTGAAGTGTTGGCGATGGCGAATGCGCCGTCATACAACCCGAATAACCGTACTAATGTGAAAGCCGATTTGATGCGTAATCGCGCGATTACTGATACCTTTGAACCGGGCTCGACGGTGAAACCGTTTGTGGTGCTGACCGCACTTCAGCGTGGAATTGTCAACAAAAATTCAGTGCTGAATACCGTACCGTTTAAAGTCAATGGGCATACGATTCGTGATGTGGCGCGCTACGACAAATTATCAGTTGCCGGTATCTTGCAAAAATCCAGTAACGTCGGGGTCAGCCACTTAGCACTGGCGATGCCGCCAAATGCCTTGATTGAAACCTATTCTAAAGCCGGTTTTGGACAACCAACCAATTTGGGATTGATCGGCGAACAGCGTGGACAGTTGCAAGATCGCAAGCGTTGGGCAGACATTGAGCGAGCGACGATCTCTTATGGCTATGGTTTGACGGTGACGCCGTTGCAGCTGGTTAGAGCCTATGTAACATTGGGCAGTTTTGGGGTGTATCGTCCGTTGTCGATCACCAAAGTGGATCCGCCGGTGTTGGGTACTCGTGTTTTCTCTGAAAAAACCACGCGTGATGTGGTCGAGATGATGGAGACGGTGGCGTTGCCAGGCGGTGGTGGCATTGCCGCTGCGGTCAAAGGCTACCGAGTGGCGATCAAAACCGGTACTGCGAAAAAAATCGAAAACGGTAAATATGTGGATAAATATATTGCCTACACTGCTGGCGTGGCGCCAGCGAGCAATCCACGTTATGCCTTGGTGGTGCTGATTAACGAGCCGAAAGCTGGAAAATATTATGGTGGTGCGATTTCGGCGCCAGTGTTTTCAAAAATTATGGAACACACACTACGCTCACAGAATGTTAAACCGGATGCGTTGAGCAGTGAGGAGATGGCAGCACGGGTTATTCGCTTGGATCAACAACAATCAGCGGTTTCTAACCAATCCAATCACATCAATTAAGGGGATGTTATGCAAAGATTGGCAGCACTTTTTTCTCTGCAAGGACTCCCCGATCTGAAGCTGCAACAGATCGAACTGGACAGCCGCAAAGTGCGGTTTGGCGATCTGTTTGTTGCATTAATCGGACACCAACAAGACGGACGGGCGTTTATTCCACAGGCAATTGCCAACGGTGCAAGTGCGGTATTGGCGCAAACCGAGGATCGGCAACAGCACGCAACGATGACCCTAGAAAGTCAGGTGCCGATTATCCATTATTATCAGTTAGAACAACATCTTTCCGCTATCGCCGATAAATTCTATGATTATCCATCGCACCATTTAACCTTAGTGGGTGTCACCGGCACCAACGGCAAAACCACGATCGCACAACTGTTGGCGCAATGGGTGCAATTGTTAGGTAAAACGTCTGCTGTGATGGGCACGATTGGTAACGGTCTGTACGGTAAGACGGTAGAAGCGCTCAACACCACGGGATCGGCTGTCGAGGTGCAGCAAAATCTGGCAGATTTTGTGCGACAAGGCGCTGAATTTGCAGTGATGGAAGTCTCCTCACATGGCTTGGTGCAACATCGGGTTGAAGCACTACAATTCAAAACCGCACTTTTCAGTAATTTAAGCCGTGATCATCTTGATTATCACCACACTATGCAAGCGTATGCGGCAGCTAAATTTCGTTTGTTCAATGAATTAGATTGTGAAAATCGAGTGATTAATGCCGACGATGCCATCGGCGCAGAGTGGTTGCGACAACTGCCTGACGCAGTGGCGGTGAGTGCCGATCCAAGTGCGGTTTTAACCCAAGCGCAATATTTGCAGGCAACTGCGATTGAATATCATGACGATGGTGCCACCATTAGGTTTGGCTCCAGTTGGGGCGAGGGCGAACTCAACAGCCGCCTGATCGGTTCATTTAATGTCAGCAATCTGCTGTTGGTGACTGCGGCGATGTTGCAGTTGGGTTATTCGTTGGCAAAATTGTGCCTGACAGCCAACCAGCTGAACGGCGTTTGTGGTCGAATGGAAATGTTCAGTGCGCCGAATCGACCAATGGCAATCGTGGATTATGCGCATACGCCGGATGCGTTGCAAAAAGCATTGCAAGCAGCACGGTTGCATTGCAAAGGGCGATTGTGGTGTGTATTCGGTTGTGGTGGCGACAGAGATCGTGGCAAACGCCCGCTGATGGGCGGCATTGCCGAGCAATTTGCCGACGTGGTGGTGCTGACCGACGACAATCCGCGCACCGAAGATCCGTATTTGATTTTGCAGGATATTCAAGCCGGTTTGCGCCAGCCGCAAAATGCGATGGTAATCCATGGGCGTGAACTGGCGCTGCAATACTGCTTGCAGCAGGCAGCCGCCGATGATGTGGTTTTGATTGCTGGCAAAGGCCATGAAGATTATCAAATTATCGGTACCACCAAGTTACATTTTTCCGATCGCGAGATTGTACAGCAGTTGCTGCAATCGTGACTTTACATAGAATAGCTATAATGAATATAGACATTAGAACTTTGGCAGAAATTTTATCAGCGGATTGTCTTGGTGACGCTTCGGTGACGGTAAAAAATATTACCACCGACACCCGCAAGCCCAGTGAACAAGCGCTGTTTTTCGCGCTGAAAGGCACTAATTTTGATGCGCATAATTACTTAACACAAGCAGTAGAACAAGGCGCTGCGGCGTTAGTGGTTGAACATGCCAATGCGACGCTTTCGGTGCCGCAACTGGTGGTGCCTGATACTCGTTTAGCATTGGGGCAATTGGCAAAATGGTGGAAAGCAACGCTGGCGCCAAAAACCGTGGCGATGACCGGCTCTTCCGGCAAAACTACCGTCAAAGAGATGACGGCCTCGATTCTGGCAAATTGCGGCGAAGTACTGTTCACTCAAGGTAATTTTAACAATGATATCGGTGTGCCGTTGACGTTGCTACGTTTGCAACCGCAACACCAATTTGCGGTGGTCGAACTGGGCGCTAATCATGCCGGTGAAATTGCCTATACCACCGCGTTGGTGCAGCCTGATGTGGCGTTGGTGAACAATGTGGCGCCGGCACATTTGGAAGGTTTCGGTTCGTTGGACGGTGTGGCGCAAGCGAAAGGTGAAATTTATCGTGGTTTGGCGCACGACGGTTGTGCGGTGATTAATCTCGACTGCCATTATTTGGATACCTATTGGCAAACGGAAATCGGCACACATCGCATTTATTCCTTTTCGGTGTCACAGCCGCAAGCGGATTTTTATGCCGCGAATATTGATTTACATGAACAAGGAGCGAATTTTCAGTTGCAAACGCCGCAAGGCGAAGTGGCGGTCAATCTGCCGTATTTAGGCATTCACAATGTAGCCAATGCACTGGCGGCAACCGCACTTTCGATGTTGGCAGGCGCAACTCTGTCACAGGTCAAGTGCGGTCTGGAGAAAAAACAAGCGGTCAAAGGTCGCCTATTTCCGATTGAGGTGAATCCTGATCTTTTGTTATTGGACGACACGTACAATGCGAATGTCGATTCAATGCAGTCTGCGGTGAATGTGTTAAAAAATTATTCCGGATTTCGTATTTTTGTTGTTGGAGATATGGCGGAATTAGGTGAAAATAGTCAGCTTTGCCATCAACAGGTGGCAGATTTTACACAGCATGCCGGGCTGAATTTAGTGGTCAGTTTTGGTACGCAGAGTGAGGTGATCAGCCGTTTATCGCAGGGAAAACATTTCAGCGATAAAGCGGATTTGATCTTATTTTTACAGCAACAGATTGCACAACAGCGGCAGAATAATAAAAAAGTAGTGTTGTTGGCAAAAGGATCTCGTAGCATGAAGATGGAAGAGATCATTGATTTATTGAAGGATAAACTATGCTAGTTTGGTTGGCAGATTATTTAGTCCAATACCACTCGATTTTTAACGTGGTGTCGTATTTAACATTTCGATCGATTATTGCCTTGTTGACCGCACTTTTGCTGTCGTTGTGGATTGGACCGAAAGTGATTCGCCGTTTGCAGATGCTGCAAATCGGGCAAGTGGTGCGTCATGATGGCCCGGAAAGTCATTTTAGCAAACGTGGCACGCCGACGATGGGGGGCGTGATGATTCTGTTTTCGATTGGAATCAGTACCTTGTTATGGGCGGATCTGAGCAACAGCTATGTTTGGTGTGTGCTGTTCGTGCTGTTCGGCTATGGCGCGATTGGCTTTGTCGATGATTACCGCAAAGTAGTGCACAAAAACAGTGACGGGTTGATTGCCCGCTGGAAATATTTTTGGCTGTCGGTGGTGGCATTGATTGCGGTTTTTGCCATGTACGCAATTGGCAAAGATACCAATGCAACCCGATTAGTCGTGCCGTTTTTCAAAGAAATTATGCCGCAGTTAGGCTTGTTTTATATTGTGTTGGCCTATTTTGTGATTGTTGGCACCAGCAACGCAGTGAATTTGACCGACGGTTTGGATGGGCTGGCGATTATGCCGACAGTATTGGTTGCCGGTGCATTTGCTTTTGTCGCTTGGGCAACCGGCAACGTGAATTTTGCCGGCTATCTGCATATTCCGTATATCAAATTGAGTGCTGAGCTGGTGATTGTCTGCACTGCGATTGTGGGGGCAGGCTTGGGCTTTTTATGGTTCAACACTTATCCGGCGCAAGTGTTTATGGGTGATGTCGGATCACTGGCATTAGGTGGTGCCTTGGGTGTGATTGCGGTGTTGGTACGGCAAGAGTTTTTGCTGTTGATTATGGGCGGCGTGTTTGTGATGGAAACCGTTTCGGTGATACTACAAGTCGGTTCTTATAAAATCCGCAAACAGCGCATTTTCCGTATGGCGCCGATTCACCACCATTTTGAATTAAAAGGCTGGCCAGAACCGCGAGTAATTATCCGTTTCTGGATTATTTCGTTAGTCTTGGTATTACTCGGTTTAATTACGCTGAAACTGCGTTAATTTTTCATTTTTCATTTTTCATTTTTTATTTTGGGGCAAAATACGATGAGCAGTCATTCCACCGATTATAACGGTAAAAAAGTCACGATTTTAGGGCTAGGCAAGAGCGGTCTGTCCTGTATTGATTTTTTTGCGGATAAACAGGTGGAATTGCGCGTGATCGACACTCGTAACAAACCGCAAACGCTACCCCACTTTGTCACGCAAAGTCATTTCGGCAGCATTCCGCAGCAATGGTTGTTGGAGTCGGATCTGATTGTGATTAGTCCGGGCTTGGCATTGGCAACGCCTGAAGTGCAAAGTGCGGTTCAGGCAGGGATAGAGGTCGTTGGCGATATTGAACTGTTTTGCCGTGAAACCGACAAACCTATTATTGCCATCACCGGTTCAAACGGCAAAAGCACCGTCACCTCGCTGGTCAATGAAATGGCAAAAGCAGCCGGCCTGAAAGTCGGGATGGGCGGCAATATTGGGATTCCTGCCTTATCGCTGCTCGAGCAGGATTGCGATTTATATGTGTTGGAACTCTCCAGTTTTCAGCTGGAAACCACGTATTCCCTCAAAGCCAAAGTCGCAACGGTGTTAAATGTCACCGAAGATCATATGGATCGTTATGCGGATTTAGCAGCCTACCGCCAAGCCAAATTGAGAATTTATACCGGTGCGGAAACCGCCGTGGTGAACAGCGACGATGCCTTGAGTTATCCAGCGCCTCAAAGTGCGGTCACGCAACTCAGCTTTGGCACTGAAGCGGATTATCACCTGTTGGAGCAAGATAACCGCACTTTGCTTGCGTTTAAGAACCAAGCGATTTTGGCGACAGACGAAATGCAGTTGGTCGGACGTCACAACTATATGAATGCGTTGGCGGCGCTGGCGCTGTGTGATGCACTAGGCATTGACCGCACTTCGGCGTGTCGGGCATTGCGTGAATTTCAAGGTTTAGCACACCGTTTCCAGTTGGTGCAGCGTCAAGGTGGTGTGACTTGGATTAACGATTCCAAAGCGACCAATGTGGGCAGTACGTTAGCGGCGCTGCAAGGTTTGCAGGTCGCTGGTACGTTATATCTTTTGTTGGGTGGGGACGGCAAGGGCGCTGATTTTTCTGAATTAGCGCTGGCGGTGAATAAACCGAATATCCAGCTGTGCTGCTTCGGGCGTGACGGTGCGCAATTGGCGCAACTTTCGGCACAAAGTCAGTTGTTTGACAGCATGCAAAGTGCGGTTGCCGCACTGAAACCGCACTTGAAAAATGGTGATATGGTGTTGTTGTCGCCGGCGTGTGCCAGTTTGGATCAGTTCGCCAATTTTGAACAACGTGGCAATGAATTTGCGCGGCTAGCGGAGGCGTAGGATGTCGATTTGGGGTATGTTCAAATCTGCTACGGATCGTTGGTTTCGCATTACGCCAAACAACTTGCTGTATGATCGCACGCTATTTTGGCTGTTTTTGTCGTTGATGACGTTGGGTTTCATCATCATCACCTCAGCCTCGGTTGCTGAAGGCAACCGCTTGTATGATGACCCGTTCCACTTCGCAATCCGGGATTTGATGTATGTAGTGCTAGCGTGCTTGACCGCTTATATTTTTATTTTTGTGCCGGTGGAAAAATGGCAGAAGTGGAGTCCATATCTGCTAATGCTTGCATTATTGTTGCTGATTTTGGTATTGATTCCTGGTATCGGGCGCACGGTTAATGGTGCTCGACGCTGGATTCCATTGGTGCTATTTAATTTTCAGCCAGCAGAGTTTGTGAAGTTTGCCTTGATTTGCTACCTATCTAGTTACTTTGTGCGGCGCTATGAAGAGGTGCGAGTGAAACATCTCAGTGTTGTCAAGCCGACCTTGGTTTTAATGTTGTTATCGGTTTTCCTACTATTACAGCCGGATTTGGGTAGTAGCGTGGTGTTAGCATTTATTGTTTTTGCGATGCTGTTTATGGTTGGCGCCAAAATCTATCAATTTATCGTGTTGGCAGTGGCAGGCTTTTTTGCCATTTATTTGTTGATTTTAACCTCTGAATACCGTTTAAAGCGTTTAACCTCCTATACCGATCCGTTTGCTGACCCTTTCGGCTCCGGCTTTCAATTGAGTAACTCGTTGATCGCTTTCGGACGTGGCGAATTCTGGGGCACCGGATTAGGTAATTCGATTCAAAAATTGGAGTATTTACCGGAAGCACACACTGACTTCATTATGGCGATTGTCGGGGAAGAATTTGGATTGGTCGGGATTATCTGCGTGGTAGTGCTGTTTACTTTATTGCTGATTCGAATTCTGAAAATTGGTAAGGAGTCGTTGTTGTTGGAACAACGTTTCGGCGGTTATTTTGCGTTTGGCGTCGTCGCGTGGTTTTTCTTCCAAGGTGCATTTAATTTGGGTATGACGATGGGGATTTTGCCAACTAAAGGCTTCACATTTCCGTTTGTCAGTTACGGCGGATCAAGTTTGATTATTAATGCGCTGGTGGTGGCGATTTTGTTGCGTATCGATTATGAAAATCGCCTGATGCGAGGCCATGCTCACTTAAGGGATGACTAAATGACAGAACAGAAACGGTTATTGGTGATGGCGGGCGGCACCGGCGGACATGTTTTTCCGGCGATTGCGGTGGTGCAAAAATTACAGCAACAAGGCTGGCAGATTTGCTGGCTGGGTACTCAAGATCGCATGGAAGCCACGTTAGTACCGAAACACGGCATTCCGATTGAATTTATTCAAATTTCAGGTTTGCGTGGCAAAGGATTGAAGGCATTGCTGGTAGCACCGTTTGCGATTACGCGTGCGGTGTGGCAGGCGCGTAAAATTATCAAACAATATCAACCGCATGCGGTTTTGGGCATGGGCGGTTATGTTTCAGGGCCTGGGGGTATTGCTGCCAAACTGTGCGGCGTACCGATTGTGCTACATGAACAAAATGCCGTTGCTGGTTTGACCAACAAATGGTTAGCAAAAATTGCCACTAAAGTCTTGCAGGCGTTCCCGAATGCATTTGCCAAAGCGGAAGCAGTCGGCAATCCGGTGCGACAGGTGTTGTTTGAACAGTCGGAACCCAAAGTGCGGTATGCAGCACGTCAAGGCGCGTTGAAAGTGCTGGTGGTTGGCGGCAGTCAAGGTGCGAGAGTGCTGAATTTGTTGATGCCAGAGGTGGCGAAACAGAGCCAGCAACCGTTGGAGATTCGTCATCAAGTCGGGCAGGGCAATGTGGACAGTATTCAAGCGCGTTACCCTGACGACGCCAATGTGCAAGTAACTGAATTTATTGATGATATGGCGCAAGCTTATGCTTGGGCAGATTTGATTATCTGCCGCTCCGGCGCCTTGACAGTATCCGAAATTGCTGCGGTCGGTAGTGCGGCG